>NZ_JBMNDR010000065.1:0-29925 GCF_052543235.1 Streptomyces sp. SAS_272
GGCCCGGGGGCCCGGGGGCCTACCGCGCCGGCACAGCCGTCGGCGCCGGCGCGTACCCCGTCGGACGGGCCGAGAAGGCGCCGCGCCCCTGGGTCCGGCTGCGCAACCGGGTCGCATAGCCGAACAGTTCGGCCAGCGGCACGGTCGCGGTGACGACGGCCGAACCTCCCCGCACGGTCGAGTCGGTGACCCGTCCGCGTCGGCCGGCGAGGTCGCCGAGGACCCCGCCGACCACACCCTCGGGCACGGTGACCGTCACCTCGACGACCGGTTCCAGCAACACCATCGCGCAACGGCGCAGGGCCTCCCGGAGCCCGAGCCGGCCGGCCGTGCGGAAGGCCGTCTCGGAGGAGTCCTTCACATGCGTCGCCCCGTCGGTCAGGGTGACCCTGAGGCCGGTGACCGGGTGTCCGCCGATCGGGCCCTCGGCGAGGGCGTCCCGGCAGCCGGCCTCGACGGCACGGACGTACTCCTGAGGCACCCGTCCGCCGACGACGGCCGAACGGAACACGAACCCGGTCGCGGTGCCGGCGTCCGCGCCCGGCGACCCGACGACCGACGGTTCGACGCCCGACTCTTCGACGTCGAGCGCTTCGACGTCGAGCACGACATGCGCGAACTGCCCGGCCCCGCCGTCCTGTTTGACGTGCCGGAAGACGAGACCGGACACGCCTTCGGCGACCGTCTCGCGGTAGGTCACCCGCGGACGGCCGACGGTGACCTCCACCCCGAGGCTGCGGCGGATCTTCTCCACCGCGACCTCCAGATGCAGTTCGCCCATGCCCGACAGCACCGTCTGACCGGTCTCCCGGTCGGTCCTGACCACCAGCGACGGATCCTCCTCGGCCGACCGCGCGAGCGCCGACGCCAGGCGGTCGGCGTCGGCGCCGGTACGCGCCTCCACCGCCACCGAGACGACCGGCGCGGCCACCCCGGGCGGCTCGAGGACGAGGGGCGCTTCCGGTGCGCACAGCGTCGAGCCCACGCGGGCCGCCTTCAGCCCGACGACCGCCACGATGTCCCCGGCGACCGCCCGCTCCAGCCGGGCGTGCCGGTCGGCCTGCACCCGCAGGATCCGCCCGATCCGTTCGGTGCGCCGCGTGCCCGACTCCCACACCGCGTCGCCCTTCTCGATCGTGCCCGAGTACACCCTGAGGTAGGTCAGCCGGCCCGTGGGCGTGGCTCCGACCTTGAACACGAGGGCCGCGAACGGCTCGTCCGGATCGGCCCGACGCTGCCCGCCGGCCGCGTTCCGCTGCAGGCCGAGGCCGCGGACCCCGCCGCCGGCCGGATCGACGCCGCGTACCGGCGGCACGTCCAGGGGCGACGGCAGATAGGCGACGACGGCGTCGAGCAGCGGCTGGATCCCGCGGTTGCGGTAGGCCGAGCCGCACAGCACGACCACGCCGTCACCCGTGCGGGTGAGGTCGCGCAGGGCGCCGGAGAGCGTCCCCGCCGACAGCGTCCCTCGGTCGCAGAACTCCTCCAGGGCGGCCGGGTGCCGCTCCGCCACGGCTTCCTCCAGCAGCCTGCGCCGGCGCAGCGCCTCCTCCCGCAGCTCTTGCGGGACGGGCGTGTCGACGGCCGTGTCGCCGCCGTCCGCGCTCCAGGTCAGCGCCCGCATGCGCAGCAGGTCGACGACCCCCTCGAAGGCGTCCTCCGCCCCGATCGGCAGCTGTACGACCAACGGCACGGGGTGCAGGCGGGCCCGGATGGACTCCACCGCGGCGTCGAGATCGGCGCCCGCCCGGTCCAGTTTGTTCACGAACACGATCCTGGGCACGCCGTAGCGGTCGGCCTGCCGCCACACGGACTCGCTCTGCGGTTCCACGCCGGCCACGGCGTCGAACACGGCGACCGCCCCGTCCAGCACTCGCAGGGACCGCTCCACCTCGTCGGCGAAGTCGACGTGCCCGGGGGTGTCGATCAGGTTGACGCGATGGCCTTCCCACTCGCAGCTGACGGCCGCGGCGAAGATGGTGATCCCGCGGTCGCGCTCCTGGGGGTCGAAGTCGGTGACGGTGGTGCCGTCGTGGACCTCGCCGCGCTTGTGCGTGGTCCCGGTGGCGTACAGGATCCGCTCGGTGACGGTGGTCTTGCCCGCGTCGACGTGGGCGAGGATGCCCAGGTTGCGGACGGCGGAGAGTCGGGTGAGGTCACGATCGAGGTCGGTGCGCACGGCCCTTGGCCTTTCGGGATGTTCCTGGGAACGGGCGGCGCGATGTGCCGGACGAGGGCGGGGAGCCGCAAGGGCTCGGACGGTCGCGGCGGCGGATCCGACGA
This sequence comes from Streptomyces sp. SAS_272, assembly GCF_052543235.1. Lineage (NCBI taxonomy): Bacteria > Bacillati > Actinomycetota > Actinomycetes > Kitasatosporales > Streptomycetaceae > Streptomyces > Streptomyces sp. SAS_272. Next base: position 2,284 of record NZ_JBMNDR010000065.1, read on the forward strand.
TGACGGATCGTCAGAAATACCGCGTTGAACGCCCCTTGTCCGCTCGGAGGCTCGTCAGGCGATCCGGTGCCGGCCGCGCAGCGGGCACCGGACGCACGAGGACACGAGGATCACCTCGTAGCGGGAGCGGGGAGCGACGACAGCGGTGTGCTCACGCATGGCCGGGCTCCCCTCGTGTGTCGTGTCGCGGTACGGCGCGCCGCCCTGCAGCGGCCGCGGTCGATCTGCAGTGAGTGTAGGAAGCGAAGGGCCGGCCCGGCACGCGATTTATCGTCGTCCAGGGGGCGGAGGCCGCGGCGACGGTGCGCGAGGCACGCCTCGGCCTCGGCCCGAACGGGCGTGCCGTCGACGGTGCGCGGCGGCGGGGACAGGACTACGCCGCCGCGTAGAACCGCCTGCGGACCCGGCGCAGCCAGGCGTCGGCGGCGCTCTCGTCGGGCCGGTCCGGCAGGACGCTTCGCGTCTCGGCGAACGCCTCCTCGAAGCGGCGCAGCAGCGGCAGCGCGGCGTCGGGATCGGCGGCGACCTCCTCGCCGAACCGGTGATAGCTCTCCGGGTCCTCGACCCTGATCGTCAGCCGTCCCGCGGAGTACAGCTCGTACCCCTGGGCGCACAGCCGCTTGAGGTGCCGGGCGTGCTTGGCGCTGCGTCTGCGGCTGTCCGCCGCGGGAGCGCCCTCGCCGCGGTTGCGCAGTCGGCGGAACTGCTGGGTCGCGTACCCGAGATAGGCGTCGCGCACCCGCTGGGCGCTGAGCAACGTCGTCCGCAGGCCGATGAGTTCGTCGCCGAGCGGGGTGCGCACCTCGTACAGCTCGTCGGGCAGCCACACGAGTTCCATGACGGTCGGATTGCCTCCGAGCGCGAGCCGGCACCACTTCGCGGCCTCGTGCAGTGTGCGGTCGGGCGCCGTGCTGACGTGCGACTCCTTCGGGGTGTGCAGGCCGTGCAGCTCCTCGGTGGGGGCGGCGAACATGCCGAGCCGGTCCACGTCGGAGCCCTTGTGGGCGAGGCCGTAGGCGGTCGAGCCGACGATGCCGGACAGCAGGATGTTGGTGACGGTCACAGGCGCTCCCCGGTCGTTCCCCCGACGATGATCACCCCGGCGCCGCGATCGGGCGACGGGATCGCCATGATGCCCTGCGTCGGATGAGCACCACCTCGTATTTTCCCGGCCGGCCCCGCGGACGCCGGGCGGGCCCTCGCCGGCGTCGCGGCTTCACCCGTACGACTCGTTGCGCTGGTAGAGCGGGCCGGCCGGTGGTGCCGTGGAGGGCAGGGCAGCCGACCCCGTCCTCTGGAGGTACCCGTGACCGCCCCTCGTCCGTCGTCCCGCCCGACCTGCCCGCCCCGCCCGTCCGGACCGGCGGGACCGACCCGTCCGGGCCGCCCGGTGCGGGCGCTGACCGCCGTCCTGGCCGCCGGCACGCTGCTCGCCACGGCGGCCGCGTGTTCCGGCGGGGAGGACGGCGCCTCCAGCGCATCGGGCGCCTCGAGCGTCGCGGCCTCGCCCGTGGCCGAACGGACTGCCACCGCGTCCCCCGGCAAGAACACGCTCACCTCGGCCGGCGCGCGGACCGCTCTGATCACCGAGGGCGACCTGGAGGACGACTGGACGCAGGTGACGGAGAAGCAGGCGCAGTCCTGGGAGGACGAGCTGCTCATCGGCACGGTCGACGCCCAGCAGTTCCTCACGGGCAAGACGCAGGCCGCCGACTGCCAGCGGCTGCTCGACGGGCTGTACGGCGACGACCTGCTGGGCCGCCCGTCCGGCGCGTCGGAGCTCACCGGCTTCACCGAGGGCGACTCCCGGCTGCTGTACCAGGTCGCCGCCTACGACCGGGACGACCTCGACAAGTCCCTGGACTGGCTGGGGTCGCTGCCCGACGAGTGCGACCAGTTCACCGCGAAGGGCTCCGCCGGAACTCTCACCGTGCAGGTCGTCGAAGCCTCACTGCCGAAGTCGGGGGACGCCCGCGAGGGCATCACCGTGACGGTGAAGGGGACCTCCGGCGGCTCACCGGTCACCCTCACGGTGGACGTCGCCGCCGTACGGGTCGGGGACGACGCGATCACCGTCACCAACGGCGGGTACGGCGGCGCGGACCACGACAGCACCAAGGACGCGGTGAGCCACGGCGCCACCCGGCTCAAGGACGTCCGGGAGGGCCGCACTCCGGCCCCGGAGCCCAGCGAGTTCGACTGAGCGCACCGGGTCGGCACAGCGGCCGGGCGCCGCGTCGGCGTGCGCCCGGAGACCGTCTTCCTCGGCACACCGCCATGTGACATATTACTGGCGTGACCAAGCGACCGAGCGGTGACGTGGTGATCGTCGGCGCGGGCATGGTGGGCGCCGCCTGTGCGCTGTACGCGGCGCGCGCCGGTCTCGATGTGATCGTGGTGGACCGTGGCCCGGTGGCCGGCGGCACCACCGGCGCCGGCGAGGGCAATCTCCTCGTCTCCGACAAGGAGCCCGGGCCGGAGCTTCAACTGGCTCTGCTGTCGGCCCGGTTGTGGCGCGAGCTGGCTCAGGAGGAGCTCGCCGCGGCCGTGGAGTACGAGCCCAAGGGCGGCCTCGTGGTGGCGTCGACCGCGGAATCCCTGAGCGCCCTGACCGTCCTCGCGGCCGGACAGCGCGCCGCCGGGGTTCGGACCGTCCCCGTCGACGCGGATCGGCTCAGGGACCTGGAACCCCATGTGGCGGACGGACTCGCCGGCGGGATGCTGTACCCCCAGGACGCCCAGGTCATGCCCACCCTCGCCGCCGCCCACCTGATGCGCGCCTCCGGCGCACGGCTGGAGACCGGCCGTACGGTGACACGGATCCTGCGCGGCCCCGACGGCGCGGTGCGCGGGGTGCGGACCGACCGCGGTGACGTCCTCGCACCCGCTGTGGTCAACGCGGCGGGCGTCGGAGCGGCGGAGGTCGCCGCCATGGCCGGCGTCGAAGTCCCCGTGCTGCCCCGCCGTGGCTTCGTCCTGGTCACCGAACCGCTGCCGCCACGCGTACGGCACAAGGTGTACGCCGCCGACTACGTGGCCGACGTGGCGAGCGACTCGGCGGCCCTGCAGACCTCGCCGGTCGTCGAGGGCACCGCCGCCGGGCCGGTGCTGATCGGTGCGAGCCGCGAACGGGTCGGGTTCGACAGATCCTTCTCGCTGCCGGTCGTGCGCGCCCTGGCGGCGGGGGCCACCCGCCTCTTCCCGTTCCTGGCGCACGTCCGGGCGATGCGCACCTACGTCGGCTTCCGCCCGTACCTGCCCGACCACCTGCCCGCGGTCGGCGCCGACCCGCGGGTGCCCGGACTGTTCCACGCCTGCGGACACGAGGGCGCCGGCATCGGACTCGCCACCGGCACGGGCCGGCTCCTCGCGCAGACGCTCACCGGCGCCGGCCCGGAGCTGGATCTGGCGCCGTTCCGGCCCGACCGCTTCGACCAGGTCGACAGCCCGCACCGCTCCCCGCGCCCCGGCCGTCCGGCCGGACGGTCCGGCCGTGCGGGACCCTTCAGCGAGGAGGCCTCCCCGTGAATCCGTTTCGGTTGGTCCGGGCCCGTCCCGGCGCTCCGTTCACCGTCACCTTCGACGACAGGGAGATCGAGGCGCTGCCCGGGCAGACGCTGGCCGCCGCGCTGTGGTCGTGCGGTGTCACCGCCTGGCGCACGACCCGCGGGGCGGGCCGGCCGCGCGGGGTGTTCTGCGGGATCGGGGTCTGCTTCGACTGTCTGGTCACCGTCGACGGCCGACCCGACCAGCGGGCCTGTCTGGTGCCGGCCGCACCGGGGGCCGTCGTCCGCTCGCAGGCCGGGTGGGGCCACGATGAGTGAGCGCCGCGCCGTCCTCGCGGTGATCGGCGCCGGCCCGGCCGGGCTCGCCGCCGCTCTGGCCGCCGCGGCGCGAGGCGTGCGCGTGGTGCTGATCGACTCCGCCGCCGAGGCGGGCGGGCAGTTCTACCGGCAGCCCGCGCGCGGCCTCGGCGCCCGCCGACCGGAGGCGCTGCACCACCAGTGGCGTACCTGGGAGCGCCTGCGCGCCGGACTCGACGCCCACCTCGAGGCAGGTCGCGTGACTCATCTGAGCGATCGTCATGTCTGGTGTGTGGAGCGCGAGTCAGGCTGTCTCGTCGTGCACGCGCTGCTCGGCCCGCAGCAGACGGAGTCCGTCGCGGTGCGGGCCGACGCGGTGCTGCTGGCGACCGGCGCATACGAGAAGGTCCTGCCGTTCCCCGGCTGGACCCTGCCCGGAGTGGTCACCGCGGGCGGCGCGCAGGCCCTGCTCAAGGGGGGCCTGTCGCTGCCCGGCCGTACGGCCGTCGTCGCCGGCACCGGCCCGCTGCTGCTGCCCGTGGCGACCGGCCTCGCGGCGGCCGGCGCCCGGGTCGTCGCCCTGGTGGAGTCGGCCGGCCCCAAGGGCCTCGCGCGCAGCGCCCGCGCCTGGGCCGCGGCACCCGCGAAGCTCGCCGAGGGAGCGGCGCTCGTGGCACAACTGGCCCTGCATCGCGTACCGGTGATGTCCCGTCATACGGTGCTGGAGGCCCATGGCGTCGACCGGCTGGAGTCGGTCACCGTGGCCGCGCTGGACGCCGCCGGCCGTCCCGCGCCCGGCAGCCGGCGGCGGCTCTCCTGCGACGCCCTCGCCGTCGGCCACGGTCTGCTGCCGCACACGGACCTCGCGGACGGGCTCGGCTGCCGCCTCGACGGACCGGGCGTGTGGGTCGACGCCGAGCAGCGCACCGACGTGCCCGGAGTCTGGGCCGCGGGCGAGACCACGGGCGTGGGCGGCGCGACGCTGTCGCTGGCGGAGGGCCACATCGCCGGACGCTCGGCGGCGGCGCGACTGACGGGGCGGGTCCCCGACCCCGGGGGCTGGGCCCCGGCCGCCCGGACCCGTGACCGGCTGCGGGCGTTCTTCACCGCACTGGACGCCGCGTATCGCGCGCAGCCCGTCCGGTGGACGCAGCAGGTGACCGACGAGACGGTCGTGTGCCGCTGCGAGGAGGTGCCCGCCGGCGCCGTCCGCGAGGCCGTCGGCACACTCGGCGCCGGTGATCTGCGCACCGTGAAACTGCTGACCAGAGCCGGCATGGGCTGGTGTCAGGGCCGGATGTGCGAACCCGGCGTGGCCGGCGTGGCGGGCTGCGCGCTCACCCCGGCACGACGGCTGCTGGCCCGCCCGGTGCCGCTCGGCGTCCTGGCCGACCCGGCCGACCCGGCCGACCCTCCGGCAGCCCCGTGACATGTCACATCTCACCCCTGATTCACCTCTCGTGAAGGGACCCGCGCATGACCACTCCCGCCACCCCACCCGCGCCCGCCCGTCCCTCTGCCGCCGCCCCGACTCCCGGCGCCTCTGGGCGACGCCCCTGGCACGGCGTCCTCGTGGCCACCGCGCTGCCGCTCGACGACGACCTCCGCGTCGACCACGACCGGTACGCCGAGCACTGCGCCTGGCTGGTGGCGAACGGCTGTGACGGCGTCGTGCCCAACGGCTCCCTGGGCGAGTACCAGGTGCTCACTGCCGAAGAGCGCGCCAGGGTGGTGGAGACCGCGGTCGCCGCCGTGGGCGGGGCGCGCGTCATGCCCGGGGTCGCCGCGTACGGCTCGGCCGAGGCGCGCCGCTGGGCCGAGCAGGCGGCCGGGGCGGGCTGCTCGGCGGTGATGCTGCTGCCGCCCAACGCCTATCGCGCCGACGAGCGGGCCGTCGTCGCCCACTACGCGGAGGTGGCCCGGACGGGTCTGCCGGTGGTGGCGTACAACAACCCGATCGACACCAAGGTCGACCTTGTGCCCGAACTGCTGGCGCGCCTGCACGGCGAGGGTCATATCCGCGCCGTCAAGGAGTTCTCCGGTGATGTGCGCCGCGCCTATCGCATCGCCGAACTCGCCCCCGAACTGGATCTGCTGGTGGGCGCGGACGACGTGCTGCTGGAGCTGGCCGTGGCCGGCGCGAAGGGCTGGGTGGCCGGTTACCCCAACGCGCTGCCGAGGGCCTCGGCGGAGCTGTACCGGGCGGCCGTCGCCGGAGACCTCGCCACCGCGCTCCCCCTCTACCGCCATCTGCATCCGCTGCTGCGCTGGGACTCGCGCGTCGAGTTCGTCCAGGCCATCAAGCTCTCGATGGACGTCGTGGGCCGGCACGGCGGCCGTTGCCGTCCGCCCCGGGTCCCGCTGCTGCCGGACCAGGAGGCGGCCGTCCGCGCGGCCACGGAGAAGGCCGTCGCCGCCGGCCTCGCATGACGCGCCCCACGCGCGTCGCCGAGCCACGGCGGAGGACCGCCCCAGACGACCGCGGCAGAGGACCACAGCAGACCACCAGGGCAGAGGGTCACAGCGGCCGGCCGTCGGCCGCATCACCCCGCGGCGCACGCCGCACGGCGGTCGCCCGCACGGCACGGAAAGGGACTTCATGCGCAGCAAGCTCGTCCTGCACGCCGTCGACTCGCACACCGAGGGCATGCCGACCCGGGTGATCACGGGCGGCATCGGCGTCGTCCCCGGCGCGACGATGAACGAGCGGCGGCTGTGGTTCCGCGAACACCGGGACGACGTCAAGCAGTTGCTGATGAACGAGCCGCGCGGGCACTCCGCGATGAGCGGCGCGATCCTGCAGCCGCCCACCCGGCCGGACTGCGACTGGGGCGTCCTCTACATCGAGGTGTCCGGCTATCTTCCGATGTGCGGCCACGGCACGATCGGGGTGGCGACCGTCCTCGTCGAGACGGGCATGGTCGAGGTCGTCGAACCGGTGACCACGATCCGGCTGGACACCCCGGCCGGACTCGTCGTCGCCGAGGTCACGGTCGAGGACGGGGCGGCCACGTCCGTCACGCTGCAGAACGTCCCCTCCTTCGCGGTCGCGCTGGACCGCAGGGCGATACTGCCCGACGGCCGCACAGTGACCTACGACCTGGCGTACGGCGGCAACTTCTACGCGATCCTGCCTCTGGAGGAGTTTGCTCTGCCCTTCGACCGCGCCCGCAAGGACGACATCCTGCACGCCGGACTGGCGCTGATGAAGGCGATCAACTCCGAGGAGGAGCCGGTCCATCCGCAGGACCCGTCCATCCGCGGCTGCCACCACGTGCACCTGTACGCTCCCGGCGCCACCGCGCGGCACTCCCGGCACGCGATGGCCATCCACCCCGGCTGGTTCGACCGCTCGCCCTGCGGTACCGGCACCAGCGCGCGCATGGCGCAGTTGCACGCGCGAGGTGAACTGCCGCTGCACACCGAGTTCGTCAACGAGTCCTTCATCGGCACGCACTTCACGGGCCGGCTCCTCGGCACGACGGAAGTCTCCGGCCTCCCGGCGGTGCTGCCCAGCTTCACCGGCCGCGCCTGGATCACGGGGACGGCTCAGTACCTGCTCGACCCGACGGACCCGTTCCCTGCGGGCTTCGTGCTCTGACCGTCGTCCGGCCCGCGCCCCGTGAAAGACCTTGCCGAGGCTCGCGGCCGACCGTGCTGGATACTGGTGGCACGTGACATGGCACAGCGTTCCGAGGAGATCCCCATGGCCCCGCGCACCGGCAGCCGGACACCCGCCTCCCCGGCACCCGCACAGGCTGCGGCGCCCGAGGCGCCCGCGCCTTCCCTGCCCGTGCTCGGCGGCCGCCGGAGCAGCTACCGCGAACGGGTCGCCGACGCCCTGCGGGCCGCCCTGATCGCGGGCGAGCTGCTGCCCGGCGAGGTGTACTCGGCGCCGGCCCTCGCCGTCCGCTTCGGCGTGTCGGCGACCCCGGTGCGCGAGGCGATGCTCGACCTCGCGAAGGAGGGCCTGGTCGACGCCGTCCCGAACAAGGGGTTCCGGGTCACCGAGGTCTCCGACCGGCAGCTCGACGAGTACACCCACGTCCGCGCCCTCATCGAGATCCCCACCGTGGTCGCGCTGGCCACCACAGCCGACCCGGTGTCCCTGGAGGCGCTGCGTCCGGCGGCCCGCGAGATCGTCGCGGCCGCGGTCGCGGGCGACCTCATCGCCTACGTCGAGGCCGACACCCGCTTCCACCTCGGTCTGCTGGCCCTCGCCGGCAACACCCATCTCGTCCAGGTGGTACGCGAGTTGCGCGGTCGTGCCCGGCTGTACGGACTGACCGCCCTGTCCGCGTCGGGACGTCTGCTGGCCTCCGCCGAGGAACACCTGGAGCTCCTCGACGCCCTGCTGGCCCGCGACGAGCGGGCGGTGCGCGAGGTCATGACCCGGCACCTGGGGCATGTCCGGGGCCTGTGGGCCGCCGCTCGCGCGTAGCCCGCCGCTCGCGCGTGGCCGGCCGCCCGAAGTGGGCGGCTCGCCCCACGAAGTCCGCCCTACCCCGCGCTCCTTCCCGCGCCACCACGGCTCCTCGCGCACGGCTGTGATCCTTGTCGCGGCTGCGCGAAGCGTGATGGGTGTGCCGAACGGGCATGCAACTGCCCGTGCGCGAACGATCGGTGTCTTTTCTGTGGGGGAACGCGTGAGCCTGTGTGTCATCGGTGCTGGACTGTCGGGACTGGCGGCCGCACACGCCCTGAAGTCCGAGGGCGTCGACTTCGTGGTCCTGGAGCGGGCGCCCGAGGTCGGCGGGCTCTGGCGGCAGCCGCAGGCCGGCGAACGCGGGCCGGGCTACCTCTCGTTGCACCTCAACACCAACAAGAGGCTGACCGGTTACGCCGACTACCCGATGCCCGACTCCTACCCCGTCTACCCGAAGCACAGTGACGTCGCCGCGTACCTGCGCGCCTTCGCCGAGTGGGCCGGCGTGACGGACCGCATCGAGCTGCGGACGACGGTCGAGTCCGTCACCCGCAACGCCGGCGGTTCCTGGACGGTGGTCAGCCAGGACGCCCGGGGGCGGCGCGCCACACGCGACTTCAGCCAGGTCGTCGTCGCCTCGGGGCACAACACCGAGCCGGTCCTGCCCGCTCCGCTCCCGGGTTCCGACACATTCGAAGGTGCGGTTCTGCACGCTCTCGACTACCGCGACGGGAGCGACTTCACCGGCCGGCGGGTCGTCGTCGTGGGGCTGGGCGCCTCGGCGGTGGACATCGCCGCCGACCTCTCCCGGTACGCCGCACAGACCGTCCTGTCCGTACGCCGGGGGCTGCACATCGTGCCCAAGCAGCTCTTCGGCATGCCGTTGGACGACGTCGCCGAGGCGTCGTGGTGGACGGCCATGAGCCTCGCGGAGCAGCGCCGCTTCATCGAACAGGCGCTGCTCGTCGCGCGCGGCAAGCTCTCGGACTACGGGCTGCCCGAGCCGGACCATCCGATCTTCGCCTCGGCGGTGACCGTCTCCGACGAGATCCTCACCCGCATCCGGCACGGCGGGGTCGTCCCCAAGCCCGCGATCGAGCGCCTCGACGCCGACCGCGTGGTCTTCACCGACGGCACCTCCGTGCCCGCCGACGCGGTGGTCCACTGCACCGGGTACCGCATGGCGTACCCGTTCCTGCCGCCGGGCTGCCCGATAGGTCCGCAGGGGTCCGTCGAGCTGTACAAGCGGGTCGTCGCACCCGACCACCCCGGTCTGCACTTCGTCGGCCTGGTCCGCCCGCACGGCTCCGTCACCCGTCTTGTGGAGGCCCAGTCCCGTTGGGTGGCGCGGATCGCGTCGGGCAGGGCGACGCTGCCCGAGCGGGAGGTCATGCGCAAGGAGATCTCCGGCTATCTGGACGGCATCGCCGGCCAGTACGGCCAGGTGCAGGGTGCGTCGATCCAGGTCGACGTCGCCCCCTATCTGGGGGAACTGCAGGCCGAGTGAGGCCGCGTCACCTGGCGTCCACGCCGACGCAGTCGAGCGCGGCGCGTCCGTCCACAGGAGGGGGCGTCCGTTCACCGGAGGGGGGGCTCCGTCACAGGAGAGGGCTCCGTCTCAGGAGAGGGCTCCGTCCACCGGAGGGAGGCGTCGCGGCGGCTTCGCGATCCGTGCGGTCGAGGGGAGCGGCTCGACGGCGTGGCGCACAGCCCCCCTCGGCGTCCTCGTCAGCGGGTGCGGGTCACCACGCGTTCACGCCTCGGCGGCCACGGGGGCCGGGGGCGCGGCGACGGGCGGCACGGCGGCCGGCACGGCGACCGGCGGCAGAACCGTGGGCGGCCGGACCTCGTACGCCTCCGAGGAGATGTACGTCATCACCCGCGGCGGACGTCCCCGTTGGTGGGCCAGCCCCAGATAGGCGACGAGGCCCACGCCGTCCTCCGGCTGCCGCGAGGTGACGGCGGCCGAGGCGCGCCGCACCGAGACCGGGTCGATGCCGTAGCGGGCGTGCAGTGCGGCGGCCCGGTCCAGTGCCACGCCGTCGTGGCGGGCGTAGTCGCGGACCGGGATGTAGACGGTGAAGCCGCTCGGCAGGCCGGTCCTCGTCTCGGTGAAGGCATGGCACGTCTGGACGGGCCGGCGGTCGAGCTGCGGCTTGTGCTCCTCCCCCGCCACGATGCGGAAGAACTCCTCGATCTCCGCGGTGCCGGGGCCGTCGCCCGTACGGGACAGGGCGCCCGCCTCCGCGGCCGACAGGTCGTCGTGCGCCAGATAGACCTTCACCCGTGGCTCCGCCCAGTCACCGAGGTCCAGGGCGAAGAACAGATGGCGGTCGCCGTCGGGCAGCGCCTTGAACGCCTCACGGTGACCGAGTCGTTTCAGCGCCCGCCGTACGGTCTTGGCGGCCCGCTTCTCTCCGGAGGCCGCGGGATTCAGATAGGCCTTGACCCTGGGGACGCCGCCCGCACGCAGCTCCAGCGCGCACCAGAGTGCCAGCGGTCCCTGAGGCGACGGCGGGAAGAACAGGTCCTCCAGGTCGTCGAGCGGATCGGTGCCGAAGCCCCAGCGGCGGCCCATCTCGCGTATCGCCCGCAGTCCGGTGCGGCCGTTGTCCGTCAGGTCGCCGGCGCCCGCCCCCGGCTCGAGGAGCACCCTGAGGGTCGGCGGCGCACCCGGTTCACAGGAGAGTGAGAACTCCACGGGGGTGTGGTCGTCCGAGAGGAAGCTGCGGCTGGGCGGCGGCAGCTCCAGCGGTCGCTGTGCGATCGGGCCCAGCACGTCGAGGAGTGTGCGCGCGTAGACCTCGGAGTCGGCGGCGGCCAGACCCGCGATATCGCTCAGTCGCAGTAACTGACGGGCCGCGTGGCCGCCGAGCGTGCCCGCCGCCGGCTCGCCCGGGGCGCCGGGGCCCCGGGTGGTCATCGGAGCTCGCCCTCGGGAACGGGGCGGACAAGAAGATACCCGCCTGGGGAGGCGGGTATCAGGGGGTGCACGACGATGGGGTGACGTATGAAATCGGCGTCGGCGGATCTGCGGTCCACGACATCTCCTCTTACTCACGGGGAACACGGAATATCGCGTTCCTCACTACCCCTGCGGTTGAATCGTCATGCGGTGATGCGGAGTTGACGGGTGTTGTCTGCGTCACCTCGTCAGCCAGTTGAGGAACTGGCTCCACACGCCTCCGCGTTCGTTCCTGCCGCTCGCCGGGGCGGTGTACTGCGGACGCGCCGGGGCTTCCCTGCGGACCGGCGCGGGCCGTTGGACGATCTGGACCGGGGTGAACTTGGCGGGCAGCACCGTGAGTCCGCGGTTGAAGGGGCCCGGCCGCCAGGTCAGGCTCTCGGTGGGCACCGCCAGCTCGACGTCGGGCAGCTTGTTCAGCAGGTTCTCGATGGCCGTCACGGTGATCTGCCGGGCGGGTTCCTTGGACGGGCAGGCGTGCGGGCCCGCGCTCCAGGCGAGGTGGGCGCGGTTGCTGCCGGCCTGGCGTGCCGCCGTCAGCGCCGGACCGGTGTTGGCCGCGGCATAGCTGACCAGCACGAGGTCGCCGGCGTGCAGCTTCTGTCCGGCGAACTCCATGTCGGACGCCGGGTAGTGGGCGCCGAGGTTCTGCATCGGCGGGTTCTCCCACAGCGTGTCGTCGATCGCCTCGTCGATCAGACCGCCCTGGTGGGCGTACGCGTCGTGGGTGAGCAGACGGTGCAGCGTGTTGCCGATGAGGTTGCGCAGCGGCTCGTTGCCCGCCACCAGCAGCAGGGCGATCTGGTGGACCATCTCCTCGTCGGTGAGCTTGGCCGGGTGCTGCATCAGCCACGAGGGGACGTCTTCGCCGGGCTTGGACCGCTTGAGCGCGACGAGTTCACCGATGGCCCCGAACATCACCCCGACCGCCTGCTCGGCGTTCACGCCGTCGAACATGCCGGTGATGCCGAAGACGACGCGGTCGCCGATGTCGGCGGTGCAGCCGAACAGCTCGTTGAACACGAACAGCGGCAGCTGTTTGGCGTAGTCGCCGAGCAGATCGGCCGAGCCACGCGAACCGAACTGCGAGATCAGGTAGTTGGAGACCTGCTCGGTGGTCTGGCTCAGCTTGCGCGAGTCGACGCGCGCCATGCTGTCCGTGATCGCCTGGCGCAGCCTGTGGTGCTCGGCGCCGTCGCTGAACATGGCGTTGGGCCGGTGGGCCAGCAGCGGTGCGACCGGGCTGTCCGCAGGGATGCGGCCTTCGTTGAGGTCCCGCCAACGGCGCGCGTCCTTACGGAACGCGCCGGAGTCCTGGAGCAGTTGGAGGGCGAAGGCGTAGTCCGTGACGAGGGTGGCCTCGACCCCCGGCGACAGCTCGACGGGCGCGGTGGGCCCGTAGTGGCGCAGGTAGCTGTAGTAGGCCTGCGGGTCGGCCGCGAAGTCCGGCCCGTAGAGCGGCACCCTGCCGTCGGCCTGGTGCGCCGGGCACCCGGGCGGAGGCACGGGTGCGGTGGGTTGTTCCATGTGTGCTCCTAGTGTGCACGTTCCTGCAGATGGCGGACGAGGGTGATCAGCGCGTCGGCCGACGACCGCTCGTCTCGCGCGTCGCAGGTGACGACGGGGGTGTCGTCGAGCAGGTCGAGTGCTTCGCGCAGAGCGTTCTCGTCCCGCGGCGGGGCGCCGTCGAAGTGGTTGACGGCGATGGCGTAGTCGAGTCCGTACTGTTCGATCAGGTCGATCACGGCGAAGGAGTCCGCGAGCCGCTCGGGGTCGACGAGCACCAGCGCGCCGAGCGCGCCGCGCGCCATGTCCTCCCACATCTGCACGAAACGCTGCTGGCCCGGCGTTCCGAACAGGTAGAGCACGACACGGTCGCTGATGGTCAGCCGGCCGAAGTCCATGGCGACCGTGGTGGTGGTCTTGCCCTGAACGCCCTTGAGGTCGTCCACCGCCTCGGCCGCCCGGGTCATCGTCTCCTCGGTCGTCAGCGGCTCGATCTCGGAGATCGCCCCGATGAACGTGGTCTTGCCGACCGCGAAGTGGCCCACGACGAGGATCTTGACGGCCGTCTGCGTCTCACCGCGGCGGACGTACGCCTGCTCATCCAAACTTGGCCCTGAGACCATTCAGCACCTCCTCCAGGATGTCCCGGTCGGCGAGCGGAGCCCGCTGGACGGGCGGACGGGTGATGAGGTAGCCGCCCTCGGTGAGCGCGGCCAGGAGGATCTTCACCACTCCCAGGGGCAGCTGGGTGTGCCCGGCGATCTCGGCGACCGACAGGTAGCCGGCCGCGCACAGGTCCAGCAGCTTCTGTTCCTCGGGGGACAGCCTGGTGGGCCGCTGCTCGTGGTCGGCGACCGCCGTGACCAGTGTGATGAGGGACAGCTGCCCTTCGTCCGGCAGCCCGCGCCCCTTGGTGATGACGTACGGACGCACTAACTCCGGCGTCTGCGGCTCCAGTTCCCCGTAGCCCGTCATGACCGCACGCCGAGGTTCTCGCGCGGCGGCGTGGTGAGCGCCTTGCCGAGCTGGCCTACGAGCTGCTGCATCCGGAAGGTGATGTCCGCCATGTCGACGTCCGGGGAGGCGGAGACGCCGAGGTAGGCGCCCTCGCCGGCGGAGATCAGGAAGACCCAGCCCCCGTCGAACTCGACCAGCGTCTGCCGCCAGCGCATCTGCGGGTCCTCGCAGAAGAAGGCGAGCGAGCGGCTGAGCGACTGCACACCGCTCATGGCGGCGGCCACCCGGTCCGCGTCGTCCTTGTCGAATTCCTGCGTCCGTGCCATCAGCAGGCCGTCGGCGGAGATCAGGACGGCGTGCAGGGCCCCGGGAATCTCCAGGGCGCTGTCAAGCATCCATGACAGATCGTCATTCACGAGAACTCATGCCCTTCGCTGCTTGCACCACGGGTGCTCGACTGTTCCGCCGGGTCCGTCTGCACGGCCCGGCCCGACCGGGTACCGCGCTGGAAAGCGCCCATGATCGCCGCCGTCTCCGCTCCCGTCCGGGGGGCGCCGGAGGCACTCGACGCGCTGCCGGGCACGATGGCCATGGGCCGCTTGCGGCGCCGCTTCGGCAGGCCGTCGGACGTGGTGGTCGCGGTCAGCGCGGTCTCGGGGCCGCCGCCCACGGCGGCCGTCGAGGCAGCGGGAACGACCGGAGCCGGTTCCTTCTGCTCGGGCGCATTGGTGAGCAGGTCGTGCGGCAGGAGGAGCACCGCGCGGACGCCGCCGTAGGGGGAGGTGGAGTCCACGGACACCTCGAAGCCGAAGCGCTCGCTGAGCACGCCGATCACCGCGAAGCCGAACTGCGGGGGGTTGCCGAGGCCGGAGACGCCCGACACCCGCTCGCTCGACAGGAGCTTGTCCGCTCGGGCGCGCTCCTCGTCGTTCATACCGACACCGGCGTCGTCGACGACGATGCAGATGCCCTTGGGCACGGTGCGAATGTTGATTTCGACGACGGTGTCCGGGCTGGAATAGCTGGTGGCGTTGTCGAGCAGCTCGGCGAGGGCCAGTGCGACGGGCTCGACGGCTCGGCTCGTGATGCCGAAGTCGACCTGGGAGAGGATCTCCACCCGCCGGTAGTGGCGCACCCTGCCCTGGGCGCTGCGCACCACGTCGTAGACGGACGCGACATCGCGTGCGCGTCCCAGCCAGCCGTCGCAGAGCACGGCGATGGACTGGGCGCGCCGGCCGAACTGCGAGTTCGTGTGGTCGATCTCCAGGAGGTCCTGGAGGATGACCGACTCGCCATATTTGTTCTGCAGCCGGGAGACGATCAACTGCTGTTCCGCGGCAAGGCCCTGAAGGGTCCGCATCGCGGACTTGAGGACCGTTTTCGTAGCCTCTTCGGCTCTTTCCTGAGCAGCCTCGACAGATTGCGCGTACTCGTTCTCCAAGGCGGAGTAGTGGGATCGGAGCCCCACAATCTCCTGCCTCAAGGCACGCGCCGCCCTGCGCTGGCGAACAATGAGGGCGACTGCGATGAGTACGGCGGCGAGGAGAGCCCAGAGTACCGGGTTCCGTATGTAATCAGTCATAAGACTCTCTTCAGGCGACTGACGGCCAGTTGCTGAATTCCCGTCGACACGGGTGGACCGGCGGACCGCCCGCACGGGGATGACCCCCGGACTGTCCCCCGTAGCCGGAGATGTCGTCTCGCACCCATCCGCCCGCCCACAAGCGAGCGTGATCGTATCACCACAAGAAGGAACCACAGACCGCCAATATCCCCACCGAGATGAACATTGACGAACCGTCAGTCGTACTGGTGGGCGACGGTGGAACGACCACGCAATCGCCTTTGTGACAGCTACGTCAAGCAGCGCGACACGACAACCGATAAGCGGCCTTCCGCGACATTCCGGAGGTAATGGATACCGAAAACAACAAAACCCGCATCCGGCGGAACGCCGAATACGGGTCATTGCAGGGTCACCGAGTGAAATCCACTCGACACGGAGAGTAAAAGTGTCCGAGGGGGGACTTGAACCCCCACGCCCGATAAAGGGCACTAGCACCTCAAGCTAGCGCGTCTGCCATTCCGCCACCCGGACCAGGTGTCTGTCGCCGTGCGAAGTGACCCCCGCGGCGACACGGACAACAATACCAAGCTTTCGACGTGCGCCTCACCTGCATATCCGCTGGCCGCGCAGGGTGACGGAGCCCTCACCGCGCCCCTCCCCCGGCGCCCGCCGCTCACCCACCCGGGTGCCCCGACGCCCGACCGGCCCCGGGTCAGGGCATCAACCGGCGCTCCGGGAAGGTCCGGACGTGGCGCGGGCGTGGTACGAACTCCGGGTGCGCTCGGTGTGCTCGCGCATCAGCCGGGTGGCCCCTTGTTCGTCGTGGGCTGCGATGGCCGCGATCAGGTCGCGGTGCTCGATCCACGACTGGTGGCCGCGCTGCCGGGCGATCGGCGTGCAGTACCAGCGCACCCGGCGGCCGACCTGGGCCGCCAGTTCGGCGAGGACCGCGTTGCCCGCGAGCTCGACGACCTTGGCGTGGAAGCGGGCGTTCAGGGCGACCGCGGCGTCCATGTCGTCCTCGCCGACGGCCGGCACACCCTGCGCCACGATCTCGTTCAACGCCGCAATGCCGGACTCGTCCGCGTGCGCGGCCGCGAGACGCGCGGCTTCGGCCTCCAACAGAGTGCGCACGGTGAGGAGTTGGTCCGCCTCCTCCTCGGTCGGCTCATGCACGAACGCGCCCTGCGCGGGCCGGAGATCGACCCATCCCTCGGTGTTGAGCCGCTGCAGCGCTTCGCGCACCGGCTGCCGTGAGACACCGAGGCGACCGGCGAGCTCGCTCTCGACGAGGTGCCGACCGGACTGCAGAGCGCGGGTGGTGATGAGTTCGAGCAGCGCCTCGTAGACGCGGTCGCGCAGCGGGCCGGGCCGTTCGAGCCCCGGCGCCGCGCCAAGGGGCAGTCCTGTGAACACCATCGGTCGGTCCCTCCTGGGCGAACACCGATCGGCTGCGGCCGGAAGGCCACGTCGTGTCGCCCGCCGTCCCGAACGACCGCGGACACCGGAACGACAGCGGACACCGGAGCGCACGGACGCGGACGACCGCGGACCGAGGGCGCACGAACAGATCGTGCACCCGACCGGTGCGCAAAAGCCCGTGCGTTCAGCCGGTGCGTTCGGCTGGACAACTGGCTGCAGCCGAGTATCGATTGTCTTTCGTCTGCAGTCCACGGCGCACAGCTGTCCGACGCGGACACCGGCGAACGCGTCCCACTCGCCGCGACCCGCCGTATGCGCACTGCGTCCTACGACCCACACGCCCGTCGCCCCCGGCACAGGTCACGCGTCCCCCGGCACCAGGCACCCGGCACCCGGCACCCGGCACCCGTGACACGTGGTCACGGGCAGGCGGTCACGCGCCGACGGTCACGGGCAGCGCACGACCTGGCCGGCGTACGACAGGTTGCCGCCGAAGCCGAACAGCAGCACCGGGTCGCCCGTGGAGACGGCGCCCTGTTCGACGAGCTTGGAGAAGGCGAGCGGGATGCTGGCGGCGGAGGTGTTGCCCGACTCGGTGACGTCGCGCGCGACGACAGCGTTGACGGCTCCGATCTTCGCCGCGAGGGGCTCGATGATGCGCAGGTTCGCCTGGTGCAGGACGACTGCGGCCAGCTCTTCGGGCTTGAGTCCCGCCCGCTCGCAGGCCTGCCGTGCGAGCGGCGGCAGCCGGGTGGTGGCCCAGCGGTAGACGCTCTGCCCCTCCTGGGCGAACCGGGCCGGCTGACCCTCGATGCGCACCGCGTGCCCCATCTCGGGCACCGACCCCCACAGCACGGGTCCGATCCCGGGCTCGTCGCCGACGGGACAGCCCTCGACCACGGCGGCGCCCGCGCCGTCGCCGACGAGCACGCAGGTGGTGCGGTCGCTCCAGTCCGTCACCTCGGACATCTTGTCGGCGCCGATGACCAGGGCGCGGGTGGCGGCGCCGGCGCGGACGGTGTGATCGGCGGTGGCCAGCGCATGGGTGAAGCCCGCGCAGACGACGTTGACGTCCATCGCCGCCGGCTGTGGGATGCCGAGGCGGGCGGCGACCCTCGCGGCCATGTTGGGCGAGCGGTCGACGGCCGTGGAGGTGGCGACGAGCACCAGGTCGATCTCGTCCGGCGCGAGGCCCGCCGTGGCGAGCGCCTTGGCCGCGGCGTGCGCGGCGAGCTCGTCGACCGGCTCGTCGGGTCCGGCGATGTGGCGTGTGCGGATGCCCACCCGGCTCCTGATCCACTCGTCATTGGTGTCCACCAGTTCCGCCAGGTCCGCGTTGGTCAGCACCCTGGCGGGCTGGTAGTGGCCGACGGCGGTGATGCGCGAGCCGTTCATTCGGGGGGTCCCCTCGTTGCCGTGGGTTGCGGGATCCACCAGTCTGATCAGTGACTCACGGGTACGAGGGCGCGTGAAGCGACAGGAAACGGGTTCCCCGGTTGTCGGCTTCCCCATAGCTCTCGGACGCCCGAGCACCTGCCGAACGCCTGCCCGCCGAACACGCGCCCCGCGGTTCACCGCTACCCGGTGAAGAGCTGCGTGGCCTTCTGCACGAGCTCGTACAGCCCGTAGACGAGCGGCGCCCCCACCCACAGCCAGGCGAAGGCGGTCAACGGCCGCCGGTCAGGCTGCGGACTCGGGCTGCTGTCGTTCGGCATCGACTGCCTTCCTCTGGGCGGGTACATGGTGGCGGACGTGGACGGGACGGACGAGCTCGTTGGCGACGAAACCGACGGCCAGCAGCCCGATCATGATGAACAGGGACAGGGTGTACAGCGACGAGCCGTCCTTGCCGGCCGCCTCCTGGCGGTCGGCGATCCAGTTCACGATCAGCGGGCCCAGCACGCCGGCCGTCGACCATGCGGTGAGCAGCCGGCCGTGGATCGCGCCCACCTGGTAGGCCCCGAAGAGATCCTTGAGGTAGGCGGGAATGGTCGCGAAGCCCCCTCCGTAGAAAGAGAGGATCACCAGCGCGCACAGGACGAACAGGGGTTTCGACGAGTCGCCGATCAGGGCGATGAGGGCGTACATCAGGGCGCCGACGCCCAAGTACAGACGGTAGACGTTCTTGCGCCCGACCAGGTCGGAGGTCGACGACCAGCCGATCCGGCCGGCCATGTTCGCGGCGGACAGCAGGGCGACGAAGCCGGCCGCCGCGGAGGCCGACACCGGGGTGGAGGTGTCGGCGAAGAAGTCCGTGATCATGGGCGCGGCCTTCTCGAGGATGCCGATGCCGGCGGTCACGTTCATGCAGAGCACCACCCACAGGCACCAGAACTGCGGGGTGCGCACCGCGCTGCGCGCCGAGACCTGCACGCCCTCGACGGCGCTCGGCGCGCCGGCGACCGGCCGCTCACCGCGTGGCACCCGCACCAGCAGGACGCCCAGCGTCATGAAGACCGCGTACGAGAGACCGTGCACGAGGAACGCGAGGGCGATGCCCGAGCTGTCCGAGCCGAACGACTGGAGCATCTGCGCCGACCAGGGAGAGGCGATGAGCGCGCCGCCCCCGAATCCCATGATGGCGATTCCGGTGGCCATGCCGGGACGGTCCGGGAACCACTTGATCAGTGTGGAGACGGGCGAGATGTAACCGATTCCGAGGCCGATTCCGCCGATGAAGCCGTAGCCGAGGACGATCAGCCAGTACTGCTCGACGGCCGCGCCGAGCGCGGACACCAGAAAGCCGGACGAGAAGCAGACCAGGGCGACGGTCATCGCCCAGCGCGGCCCGTTGCGCTCCACCAGCGTGCCGCCGAAGGCCGCGGACAGGCCGAGCATCACGATGGCGAGCTGGAACGGAAGCGCGCTCTGCGTGCCGCTGAGGCCGAGCGCGGACTCCAGCGGCGGTTTGAACACGGACCAGGCGTAGGCCTGGCCGATGGAGAGGTGGACCGAGAGGGCGGCCGGGGGGACGAGCCAGCGGCTCCAGCCGGGCGGCGCGATGGGGGGACTCATGAAACATGAACGGTAGAAACCCGTTTCCGACGCTGAGAAGGGGAGCGTCGACCGATTGCGGTGAGCGGTATGCGGAATGCGCCGAACGGTCGGACCGGCCGGTATTCCTACCGGGCGGCCTGATGCGCACCCGAGGTGCCGGGCGGGCGCGGCCCGCGACGCGTCGGGCAGTCCGATCCCGATCGTGTGCGCCTGCTGCAGGGTGGGCTGCCGGCTCGCACTCCATGTGCAGGACAATGAGACGTGAAGGTCACGTCACCGCACGACAACCCGGTGACCCACGGCAACCTCTGCAGCAAGGGCCGCTTCGGCTACCAGCACGTACAGAACCGGGGCTGATCACGACATGGGACGAGTCACCGAACGACGCAAAGTGGTCCGCATCAGGGACGGCGTGGTCTCCACCCGCGCGGACACCCTGGTCGCCGAGGAGCCACTGGAGATCCGGCTCAACGGCAAGCCCCTGGCGATCACGATGCGCACCCCCGGCGACGACTTCGCGCTGGCCGCCGGCTTCCTGGTCAGCGAGGGCGTGCTGGCCGAGCAGGACGACCTGCAGAACATCGTCTACTGCGCGGGCGCGACAGCCGACGGGAGCAACACCTACAACGTGGTGGACGTACGCACCGCGCCCGGGGTGGCGATCCCCGACATCACCCTCGAGCGCAACGTCTACACCACCTCCTCCTGCGGCCTGTGCGGCAAGGCGAGCCTGGACGCCGTCCGCACCACGACCCGCTGGCCCGTCGCCGACACTCCCCCGCTCCGGATCGAGCCCGAGCTGCTCGCCGTCCTCCCCGACCGGCTGCGCGCGGCGCAGCGCGTGTTCGACCGGACCGGCGGGCTCCATGGAGCGGCCCTGTTCTCGGAGAACGGCGACCTGCTCGACGTCCGTGAGGACGTGGGCCGGCACAACGCGGTGGACAAGCTGGTCGGACGCGCCCTGCAGAACGGGGAGCTCCCCCTGTCACGGGCGATCCTGCTGGTCTCGGGCAGGGCCTCGTTCGAGCTGGCGCAGAAGGCCGTGATGGCGGGCCTCCCGGTGCTCGCGGCGGTCTCCGCGCCCTCCTCGCTGGCGGTCGACCTGGCCGCGGAGACCGGACTGACCCTGGTGGGCTTCCTGCGGGGCAGCTCCATGAACGTGTACGCGGGTGAGGACCGCATAGCCCTGAGGACCGCGGCCGCCCAGAGCTGACGGATTCCCCGCGGCGCGGCGGCGGGGCCCGGCCCCGACCGGCGGGGAACGCCCCTGCGCCGCAGGGCCCGCTTCGACGCGCCGCGCCCCGCGCACCCTCGGGCCCGCCCAGCCCCAGGAACCGGCGCCTCTTCCCGACCGCACCCGCCGGCCGACCTCACGCTGCCGGGCCGTCCGGTGCGCCGCACCCCGGTTCCGCCACGATCCGGTTCCGCCACCCTCGGGTTCCGCTGCGATCCGCCGCGCTCGGGTTCTGCGGCCTCGGGTGCCGCCGTCGGGCCGGCTCCGCCCGGTCACGCAGCACTCCGATGCCGCCCTCGGGCCGGCTCCGCCCGGTCACGCAGCACTCCGATGCCGCCCTCGGGCCGGCTCCGCCCGGTCACGCAGCACTCCGATGCCGCCGTCGGGCCGGTTCCGGCCGGCCGCGCCTCGCCGGGCGCGGCCGGAGGCCCATGTGGTCGCCCTCGGGTCCTTCTCGGCCCGCCGCTCTGCCGGTGCCGGCGCTGTCGACTCAGCCGCGAGTGAAACGGACGTCGGCCGCGCGGACCACGGTGCCGAGCCGGGGGAAATCGAGCTTCACGGACGCCTCGTGTTCGGGCCCGGTGAGAGCGGCCATCCCGTCCTCGACGAAGACCAGGTCGTAACCGAGGTCGCCGGCGGCGCGGGCGGTGGACTCGACGCCGAGATTCGTCGCGATGCCTGCGAACACGAGCGTGGTGACGCCGCGTTCACGGAGACGGTCGTCCAGGCCCGTCCCCTGGAAGGCGCCGATCGTCCGCTTGACGATCTCCACATCGCCGTCCCGAGAGAGCCCCTGGACCAGTCCGCTGCCGGACGGCTGCTCGGCGACCCCCGGACGCTCGACGCGGACGAGCACGACGAGGGCTCCCGCAGAGCGGAAGGAGTCCGCCAACTCCTGTGCCGTCACCAGCACTTCGGCGCCCTTGCGGGGTGCCAGGGGGAGGGCGACGATGCGGTCCATCAGATCGACGAGGACCAGTGCGGTGCGCGCGGGATCGAGCGCGAGGGGGACGGTCATGACGGAACGTTATCCCCCGTCAGCCGTCCGTGCCGGAGATCCGGATCAACAAGCGCGTGAACTGCTCCCGTTCGCGGGCGCCGAGGGGTGCCAGCAGTGCCTCGTTCGCCCTCGAGGACGCGGCCGAGGCGCACGCGGCGATCGCGGCGCGGCGCGACCTGGGCAAGGCGGTTCTGGTGCCGTAACCGCTTCCACAAGGTGGTGCAGGCGCACCGTAACCGCTTCCGCAACGCGATCAAGGCCCGCCGCAACCGCGTCCACAACGTTGTTCCGGGCGGTGTCGTAACCGCTTCCGCAACCCGGTCCGGGGCCGCCGTAACCGCTTCCGCAAAAACGCGGCTCCAAGGCGCGCCGTAACCGCTTCCGCAACGCAACTCAGCCGCCTGACGGATTCCGGCAACGCCTGCTCAGATGTCGTAACGGGTTTCCCTACCGCCTCGGCGACCGTCTCAGGTCGTCGCCGCAGTCCGCTCGTCGGCATGTTCGCGCGGCGGCTCCAGCGGATCGCGGGCCCGGCGCTTGGCGATGACCGCGCACACCATGAGCTGCATCTGGTGGAAGAGCATCAGCGGCAGCACCGCGAGGGAGGCGTGCGCGCCGAACAGAACGCTCGCCATGGGCAGTCCGGAGGCGAGGGACTTCTTGGAGCCGGCGAACTGCAGGGCGATCCGGTCCGCACGGCCGAACCGCAGCGCCCTGCCGCCGTACCACGTCAGGATGAGCATCACCGCGAGCAGTGCGACCTCGACCACGAGCAGTCCGCCCAGCCGGGCCGCGCTCACCTGGTGCCAGATGCCCTGGACCATGCCCTCGCTGAACGCCGTGTAGACGACGAGGAGGATCGAACCGCGGTCGACGAGTGCGAGCACCTTCTTGTGCCGGGTGACGAAGCCGCCGATCCAGCGGCGCAGCACCTGTCCCGCGAGGAAGGGCACGAGCAGTTGCAGCACGATCTCGACGAGCGAGTCCGCGGAGAGTCCGCCGCCGCTGCTGCCGAGCAGGACCGCCGCCAGCAGCGGGGTGACGACGATGCCGACCAGGGAGGAGAAGGAGCCCGCGCAGATCGCCGCGGGCACGTTGCCGCGGGCGATCGAGGTGAAGACGATCGACGACTGGACGGTCGACGGCACGAGGGTGAGGAAAAGCAGCCCCTGGTAGAGCGGGTGGGTGAGGAAGACCGGGACGAGGCCGCGGGCGGCCAGGCCGAGCAGCGGAAAGACCACGAAGGTGCAGGCCAGCACCGTGACATGCAGTCGCCAGTGCTTCAGCCCGTCCAGTGCCTCGCGGGTGGACAGGCGGGCGCCGTACAGGAAGAAGAGGAAGGCGATGGCTGCGGTCGAGGCGCCGGAGGCGACGTCGGCGGCGGTGCCGTGTGCCGGAAACAGGGCGGCGAGCCCGACGGTCGCGAGCAACATCAGGATGTAGGGGTCGACCGGCATCCGGCTCGGCCACTGCAGGCGTTTCACGGTGCTCCACGTGCTGTTCGAAGGTGTGCGTGTTCCTGAAAAGGCTTACGACCCGTTGCCCGTGCGGACCGCCGGCACGCGCCCGACATCCGTCGCTGCGGGCGGCCGGGCGGAGCCGGGCCCCGGGAGGTCCCGGGGCCCTCCCATCGTCCCCCTCCGGACCGTGATCGGGAATCCCGTACACCGCTCTCACTGTCATCACGGATCGCGATGACACGGACTAGGGTGGGGAGTGTGTACGACCCCTCCCATCTGCGCACTTTCCTCGCCGTGGCCCGGGCGCTCAGTTTCACGCAGGCGGCGCGGCGGCTCGGCCTGCGCCAGTCGACCGTCAGTCAGCACGTGCGGCGGCTGGAGGACGCCACCGGACGGGCCCTGTTCACGCGGGACACGCACTCGGTGGAACTCACCGAGGACGGTGAGGCCATGCTCGGTTTCGCGCACCGGATCCTGGACGTCCACGAGCAGGCCACCGCGTTCTTCACCGGCACCCGGCTGCGCGGCCGACTGCGATTCGGTGCGTCCGAGGACTTCGTGCTGACCCGGTTGCCGGAGATTCTGGAAAGTTTCCGCTCCGATCACCCCGAGGTCGATCTGGAGCTGACCGTGGAGCTGTCGGGCACTCTGCACGAGCGGCTCGCCGCGGGAAAGCTGGATCTGGTGCTGGCCAAGCGGCGCCCCGAGGATCCGCGCGGCGAGCCGGTGTGGCACGACGAGCTGGTCTGGATCGGCGCGGAACGGCTGCGCCTGGACGCGGGGCGGCCGGTCCCGCTGATCGTGTTCCCGCCGCCGGGCATCACCCGCGCCCTGGCGCTGGAGGCGCTGGAACGCCAGGGCCGGTCCTGGCGGATCGTGTGCACGAGCGGAAGCCTCAACGGCCTCATCGCGGCGGCCCGCGCGGGTCTGGGCGTGATGGCGCACTCCCGGGGCCTGATCCCGCCCGGTCTGGTGAGGGTCCCCGACCAGGCCGGGCTTCCTGAGCTGGGCAGGGTCGATTTCGTGCTGGTTCACGGGCGCCGACGGACGTCGGCCGGGAGTGCCGCCGACGCCCTGGCGGCGGCGATCCTGGCAGGCGGCGACCAGCTGCACCGGCGTCCCGCAGCCCAGCGTGCGTCCCACAGCCCGGCGTCCCACAGCCCCGCGATCGGCAGCCCCGCGACCGTCCCCGCATCCGCCCGCCTCCCCGGGCCGACCCCGAGGAAGCCGGCAAAGCCGTGAGGGGCTCAGCGGGAGGTCGGGCGGCGTAAGCGGTGCGGGGGGATTCGGTGGAGATTACGGTGCCGAAACTTACTCAACCGTCAGCATTGTGTCCGACCCTTCCCCATGTGGGCCCTTTTTCCCGCCCTGACCAGCGTGGACTGTAACGTCGCCCGCCTTGCGCGCCCCTCCCGCCCTGTCGCCGGGTGGGGTAGCTTTCACGGCGCTGTGCGGCCATGGGAAAGCGGGGTGCGGAAGCGGGGTGGGAAGTTTGCGGGAGTTCACCAATCCTGCGTTGGCGCTGCCACCGCCGGTCGGCGGTCTGGCCGACGTCGTCTTCCGGCACGCCGAGGATGACCCGCACTACGTCGCGCTCGGCCGCAAGGACGAGCACGGCGAATGGCGGGACGTCACCTCGGCCGAGTTCCGCGACGAGGTCCTCGCCCTGGCCAAGGGCCTCCTCGCCCAGGGCATCAGGTTCGGCGACCGGGTGGCGATCATGTCCCGCACCCGCTACGAGTGGACCCTGTTCGACTACGCCCTGTGGACCGTCGGCGCCCAGGTGGTGCCGGTCTACCCCACCTCGTCCGCCGAGCAGTGCTTCTGGATGCTCTACGACGCCGAGTGCACGGCCGCCGTCGTCGAGCACGAGGACCACGCGATGACGATCGCCACCGTCATCGACCGCCTCCCCCAGCTGCGACAGCTGTGGCAGCTCGACTCGGGCTGTGTGCAGGAGCTGTACGACGCCGGCGCGGCCATCGAGGACGAGGTCGTCCACCGGCACCGCGAGGCGGTCACCCCCGACTCGACCGCGACGATCATCTACACCTCGGGGACGACCGGCCGGCCCAAGGGCTGCGTCGTCTCGCACGGCAACTTCATGTTCGAGGCGGACACCGTCATCGAGCGCTGGGAACCGGTGTTCCACTCCAGGAAGGGCGACGAGGCGGCGACCCTGCTGTTCCTGCCGCTGGCGCACGTCTTCGGACGGATGGTGCAGATCGCCGCGATCCGCGGCAGGGTCCGCTTCGGCCACCAGCCCCAGCTGCACGCGTCCGCGCTCCTCCCCGACCTCCAGGCGTTCCGTCCGACGTTCTTCCTGGCCGTGCCGTACATCTTCGAGAAGGTGTACGGCGCCGCCCGGCGAAAGGCGGAGCGGGAGGGCCGGGCGGGACCGTTCGAGAAGGCCGTGGACGTGGCCGTGCAGTACGCCGAGGCGGTCGAGGCGAAGGCGTGGGGCACCGGACCGGGCCCCTCGGCCGGGCTGCGCATGCAGCACCAGCTGTTCGAGAAGCTCGTCTACGCCAAGCTGCGCGCGGCGATGGGCGGCCGGGTGCGGCAGGCGATGTCCGGCGGCTCGGCCATGGACCGCAGGCTCGGCCTGTTCTTCGCGGGCGCGGGCGTGCAGATCTACGAGGGCTACGGCCTGACGGAGACGACGGCGGCGGCGACCGCGAACCCGCCGGGGCGCACCCGGTACGGCACCGTCGGTCAGGCCATCCCGGGCATGACCGTGCACATCGCGGACGACGGAGAGATCTGGCTGCGCGGCGCCAACGTCTTCCAGGGGTACCTCAACAACCCCAAGGCCACCGACGAGACCCTGCACGACGGCTGGCTGGCCACCGGCGACCTCGGCGCCCTGGACGAGGACGGGTATCTCACCATCACCGGCCGCAAGAAGGAGATCCTGGTCACCTCCGGGGGCAAGAGCGTCGCGCCGGGGCTGCTCGAGGAGCGGGTGCGCGACCACCCTCTGGTCCACCAGTGCCTGCTGGTGGGCAACGACCGGCCGTTCGTGGCCGCCCTGGTCACGCTCGACCACGAGGCCGTCGAACACTGGCTGCAGATGCGCGGCAAGCCGCAGATGACGCCCGCGGAGCTGGTCCGCGACGCCGATCTGGAGGCGGAGGTGCGCCGGGCTGTGGTGGCCGCCAACACGCTGGTCTCCAAGGCGGAGTCGATCCGCACCTTCCGCATCCTCGGCCAGCCCTTCAGCGAGGAGCACGGGCTGCTGACCCCGTCGCTGAAACTGAAGCGCAAGGCGATCGAGAACGCCTACGCAAACGAGGTCGAGGCGCTCTACCGCTCCTGAGCCGGAAGCGGCTCCAGGTCTTGGACGGGCGGGGAGCGGGTACCGGTGGGGGAGGAATGCATCGACCGTCGTGATCGTTGACGATGGGAGTACCCCTTGACGGACAACCGAAGGATCAAGAGCTCGTGAGCAGCAAGGTCCCCCCGATCATCCTCAACAACGGCGTCGAGATGCCCCAGCTGGGCTTCGGGGTCTGGCAGGTGCCGGACGACGAGGCGGAGCAGGCGGTCACCACCGCACTGGAGGCCGGGTACCGCAGCATCGACACAGCGGCGATCTACGGCAACGAGGAGGGCACCGGCAAGGCCCTCGCCGCCTCCGGCGTACCCCGCCAGGACCTCTTCGTCACCACCAAGCTCTGGAACTCCGACCAGGGACACGACGCGACGCTGCGCGCGTTCGACGCCTCCCTGCAGAAGCTCGGCCTGGACTACGTGGACCTGTACCTGATCCACTGGCCGAGGCCGGCCCGCGGCGAGTACGTCGACACGTACAAGGCCTTCGAGAAGCTGCTCGCCGACGGCCGCGTCAAGGCGATCGGCGTGTCGAACTTCCTGCCGGAGCACCTCGAGCGACTGATCGACGAGACGTCGGTCGTACCGGCGGTCAACCAGATCGAGCTGCACCCGCACCTGCAGCAGCAGGAGTCCCGTGCGTTCCACGCGGAGCGGGGCATCGCCACCGAGGCCTGGTCCCCGCTCGGCCAGGGCAAGGGGCTGCTCGAGGTCCCGGCTGTCGTGGCCATCGCCCGCAAGCACGACCGCTCCCCCGCTCAGGTCGTGCTGCGCTGGCACCTCCAGCTCGGCAACGTGGTGATCCCGAAGTCCGTGACGCCGTCGCGGATCAAGGAGAACATCGACGTCTTCGACTTCAGCCTGGACAGCGAGGACCTCGCGGCCATCAGCGCGCTGAACGAGGACCGTCGCATCGGTCCGGACCCGGCCACGTTCGACGTCGGCTGACGGTCCCCACCCGTGACGAGGGCG
>NZ_JBMNDR010000065.1:29934-55141 GCF_052543235.1 Streptomyces sp. SAS_272
CCCTCCCCCCCCCCCCCCCCCCCCCCCCCCCCCACGTCGCGGGGCTCGTCAGTTGGGCTGCCCGATCGGCCGGACGACGACGGTGTTGACGTCGACTCCGGCAGGCTGCCGGACGGCCCACACGACGGAGTCGGCGATCTGGTCGGCGGTCAGCAGACGGCCGGGCGGCAGGCTGCCGTAGCTGTCCCAGAACGGGGTCTCCACCCTGCCGGGCGCGATCAGCGTCACTCCGACGCCCCACTCGGTGACCTGGCGGCGGGTGTTCTCCGCGAGTCCGGTGACCGCGTACTTGGTCGCCCCGTAGACGTTGCCCGGGGTCGGCACGAAGCCGGCGACGCTCCCGACCAGAACGATCCGTCCCCGGGTCTCCTTCAGGGCGTCGATCGACGCCCGGATGAGGAGCGCGGGGCCGAGGACGTTGGTCAGCACCATGTCGGTCCACCCGGCCGGGTCGCCCTCGGCGACCGAGTCGTGGGTGGCGGTCCCCGCGTTGGCGACGACCGTGTCCAGTCGGCCGTAGGCGTCGAGGGTACGGCCGACCGCCGACCGTACGCTGTCGTAGTCGGCGGCGTTCCCGACGAACGTCGACAGGGCCTTCGGGTCGCCGAGGCCGGCGGCGAAGGCGCGCAGCCGCTCCTCGCCCCGGCCGGTGACGGCGACCCGGTACCCGAGGTCCAGCAGTCGCCGTGCGACGGCGGCGCCGATGCCGCTGCCGCCGCCGGTGATCAGCGCGACCGGAGAGTCGGTCATGGTGTCCCCCTGTGTCTCGGTGTTCGGTGTACCGCGGGGAGTCCATCAGCTGGAGTGCTGTCGAAGTCAAGTGCCTTCACAGGCAGGGCAGTAGGCGGCTGAGAAGCAGCCGCGCGCCTCCGTCACGCCGAGACCGCCGCCTACCCGCCCGCACGCGCGTCGCGGCGGCGGCAGCCGGGTCCGACCGGCACGTCCCGCACGGGCAGCAGGTCCCGGCCGTGCCGGTGCCCACCGCCGACGCCCGACCCCTCAGCGCCGGCCGCCAGCCGCCCACCGCCGCCCCGCTCACTGCCCCCCGGACCACCAGCCACTCACCAGAACACCCAGCACCCAGCACCCAGCACCGGGTTACGCCGTCAGCCCGCCCGGACGGCGGTGTGCACGGTGTGGGCGGCGAGCACGAAGACATCCGACCGGCGATGCACGCTCGCCTCGTCGTCCGGGTCGAGGAGGCGGTCGACGGTGGCGCGGTCGACGGCGTCGAGGTCCTCGCCGAAGGCCTCGAGCAGCCGGGACAGGCTCGCGGCGACATAGGCACGGGCCCGGTCGGAGGCGGGCGCGGGCAGGTCCAGCAGGAAGCTGCGGCTGCGGCTGTGCTTCAGGCCCGCGGCGCCGAGCAGCGCCGCCCAGTCCTCCGTCTCGGTGACGGAGCCCGGCAGGTCGGCCCGCATCCGGGCGAACCACTCCGCCTCCAGCGCGTCCAGCCGGGCCTCGAGGCCCGGCCGCCCGAAGCCCAGGTCGCGCGGCAGGAACCGGGCCGGCAGTCCGCCTTCCATGATGGCCAGCGTTCCGCCGGGCCCGAGTCGCTGGGCGAAGGCGGCGAGGGCGGCGCGCTGGTCGCCCAGGTGATGCAGGCTGCGCCCGGCCCACAGCAGATCGGCCGGGTAGTCCAACTCGTCGAGTACGCCCGGCAGTTCACCGGCCAGGGTGCCGAACCGGTCGGCGTACCCGAGCCGGGCGGCGCGCTCACCGGCCCGCCGGAGCAGCGGCTCTGAACCGTCGACCGCCATGACGCGCGCGCCGGGGAAGGTTTCCGCGAACAGGCAGGAGACGACCCCGGGGCCGCTGCCCGCGTCGACGATCAGCCCTGGCTCCGTCACCTCTTTCCCGAGCCAGGACAGGGCCCGCTCGTAGAGGGGGGTGAAGAGTTCGGCCTGCGCCTCCAGATGCGGCGCCATCTCGGCCCAGTCGATGTCGGTGTGGTGACCGTGACCGTGCGGGTGACCGTGACCGTGACCGTGCGTGTCCTGGTCTGCGTGGGATGCGTGCGGGTGGTGCGCCATGGTGGTCAGCCTCTCGTCCGGTGTGCCGTCAGCGTGCGCCGACGCACCGGACGAGGGCCACTTCTGTTGCCGGGACGGCAAAAAGACGGGTGCGGACGGCAAGCCGTTCCGCACCCGTTTTCCCGTCCGGTTTCCCGTCCGTTGTCCTGTCTTATTTTTTGTTTCCTGTCCGCTTTCCTGTCGGTTTCCGCCTCCGGCACAGCCGCCGCTGCGCCGGAGGATCCCCGGAGGGCCGGAGCGACCGGAGCGGCTGGACGGGACCCGCCCGGCCGGCGCCGAGTCGGCGGTCCCCCGGGGGACCGGCCCGGGAGGGCCGGCCGCCCGGCGGATCACACCGACACCGGTTTCACGGCCGGGCGGATCCGCTCACCGACTACAGCGCCGGGTACGCGTTCTGCATCAGCTGCTGGAACTGGGCCGAGAACCAGTGCCCGGACAGCGGTGCGTTCGCGAGGGAGCCCGACATGCTGTTGCCGTTGCGGGGGTTGCCCGTGTACGTCGGGTCGCACATCCGGTCGAAGCCCTTGCCCTCGTCGTTGGCGATGGCGGAGCTGGAACCGTCGGACTCACCCGGCGGCTTCATCCAGACGTACGCGTCGATCCCGGCGGCCGGAGCGGCCTTCGGGCGCTCGCCGAGTCCGGCGCCGGACTGGTTGCACCAGTTGCCGACGTGGATCCGACGGTCGTAGCGTCCGCCGTTCACATAGGTGTCCACGCTGGTCGTGGCACCCGGGCCGGCGGGCCGGGCGGAGCCGCCCCAGCCGTTGCGGGAGGTGTCGATCAGCATGCCGATGTTCGACCGGAAGCCGGTCGTGATCAGCTGGTTGCGGAACGCCTGGGCGTAGGACAGCTCATCGACGTACCGGTTCCAGTCCACCCACTTGGACTCACGGACCGACTTGCCGGCCACCGAGTCGTTGATGGTGAAGTTGTTCTCCTTCAAGGCGCTGTAGTTCGCCGTGTTGGTGATGAAGCCGTGCACGTCGTCGACGGTCGCGCCCTCGGCGGTCGCGGCCTGGAACATGATCTGGGCGGAGGCGGCGAAGTTGTCGTCCCAGCCGAGCCAGCCGTGGTGACCGGCGTCGATGTAGTTGTAGACGTTGGGAATGGCGCCGAGCTTCTTCAGCGCGTAGCCGACGCCCTTCACGTAGTTGCCGTTGGCCTTCATGGTGTCGCAGGTCGGGGTGGCGGTCGCCCGGCTGCCCGTGTTGGTGACGAGGTTGGGCAGCGAGTCGATCTCGACGGTGGTGACGATCCGCAGCCCCGCGTACTTGCTGTCGGACAGGATCGCCGCGATGGGGTCGATGAACTGGGTCTTGTACTTGTCGATCTCCGTCGGGCCGAGCTCGCCGTTGGAGGCGAGGGCGGAGCAGTCACGCCCGGGGAGGTCGTAGACGACCAGCTGGACGACTTCCTGGCCGCTGCCCTTCTGGGCGAGGGCGGCGTCCAGGTGGGCGCGCAGCCCCATGTGGCCGCCTGCGCCGTTGATGGCCGCGATGCGGTCGAGCCAGACGCCGGTGGGCTGGTTGGAGATGCGGCTGCCGCCCGGCTCGGCGGCGGCATTCGCCGACCACTCGGGGTTCACGTACACCTTGGCCCCGGCGTAGGGGTTGTCGACCTTGGTGGACGGGGTGCCGGGGTCGGTGGGTCCCGGATCGGTGGGGCCCGGATCGGTGGGTCCGGTTCCGCCGTCCACGTTGCAGGTGACCCCGTCGAGGGTGAACGAGGTCGGGACGGCGTTGCTTCCGCTGTAGGTTCCCTGGAACCCGAAGCTGACCGAACCGCCGGTCGCCAGCGTCCCGTTGTAGGTCTCGTTGTTGGCGGTGACGGCCGTGCCGGACTGGGTGACCTTCGCGTTCCAGGCGTTGGTGACCTTCTGGCTGCCGGCGTACGCCCACTTCACCGCCCAACTCGACTTGGCGGCCGAGTTGTTGGTGACGGTTACGGCGGCTGTGAAGCCGCTGCCCCAGTCGTTCTGCACCTTGTAGTCGACGCTGCACGGGACGGCGGCGAGCCCCGAGTCACCGGGGACGACGGCGAGTGCCGTCCCCGAAGCGCCGGCGACCAGCGCCAGCGCGGCGAGTACCGCTGTTCTGCTACGGCTCATGAGTGCGGGTTTCCTTCGTGGTCGAGGGTGTTGTCCGTTCTGCTGCTTGCCGGGTCGCGCCTATCCGTCGAGTGCGCGCAGATGGTCGCGCAGTCCGATGCCGTACGCCGTGGGCGTCCCGTCGTAGGCCGAGATGAGGGAAGGGCCGGTGGAGCAGTCCCAGGCGTTCCAGGTCCAGCCCAGGTACGACAGGCCGCGGTCGTCGAACCACTTCATGACGCGGTCGACGAAACCGTGTGAGCAGGTGTTCTCGCCGATCTCCCCGGCCACCAGCGGCACCTGGGTGGCGACGGGGGCGAGCGTGGAATTCCAACAGCTCTCGTCAGCACAGGAGTTGAAGTTGTAGACGTGGTACGCGGCGGCGAGATTCCCGGTGGGGTCGGTGGGCTTGTGGGTCAGCCACTGACCGAGGTCGTTGGAGTAGGCGAGCCCGCCGGCCAGGATCACGTTCCTCGCGCCGGTCGCCCGTACGGAGTCGACGAGGTCCTGCATGCCGGCGACCTCGTAGCCGATGCCGGGGCAGGTCCCGCCGTCCCGCCAGCACTGCCACGCCTGGGCGGTCGTGGCGGTGGCACGGTCCGGATAGGGCTCGTTGAACAGGTCGAACACCACGCTCTGGTCGTTCTTGAAGGCGCTTGCGACCGAGCTCCAGAACGTCGGCGTGTACTGCATGTCGGGCATCGGCTTCTGACAACTGGCGTGCACGTCGGAGCAGCCGGCCGAGTTGCCCGTGTACTGGCCGTACGTCCAGTGCAGTTCGACGATCGGGGTCATGCCGTGCGCCTTGACGCGGGCGACCAGGTCCTTCACGGCGTTGACGTAGGCGGTGCCGCGGTAGGCGGGATCGATGTTCGAAAGTCCCAGCCAGCACTCCTCGTTGAGCGGGATACGGACGGCGTCGACGTGCCAGGCGGCGATCGCCGCGACGGCGGCGTCGTCGACCGGACCGTCCCAGATGCCGCGCCCCTGCACGCACATGAACTCGCCGCCTGAGCGGTTCACGCCGAGCAGTCGGCGGGTGGTCCCGGCGGCGTCCACGAGCTTGTTGCCCGAGACGTGCAGGGCGGGCGGTTCGGTCGAGGGCGGTGCGGTGGGGGTCGGCGTGGGCGTGGGGGGCGGGGTGGGTGTGGGTGTGGGCGTGGGATCGATGCCCGCGTTGCAGATCGTGCCGTTGAGCCGGAAAGCGGCCGGTACGGCGTTCACCCCAGCCTTCGAGGCGATGAACCCCGCGCTGACGCTCGCGCCGGTGCCCAGGGAGCCGTTCCAGCTCTCGTTCGCGGCGGTGACGGTCGTCCCGGCCTGGGACCACTTGGCGTTCCAGCCCTGGGTGACCTTCTGGCCGCCCGCGAAGTCGAAGGCGAGACTCCAACTGCTCACGGCCGCCGTGTTGTTGGTGATCTTCACGGCACCCTGGAAACCGGTGTCCCACTGGCTGGTGACCGAGTACTCCACCGTGCAGGCAGGCGCCGCTCCTTGCGCCGTGACGACCGGCAACAGGGCGCCCGCGACGAGGGCGACCGTGCCGGCGAAGGCTAAAAGTACTGAACGCGGGGGGTGACGCATGAGCGACTCCTTGCAGCTCAGGCGCGCCGTGACTGGCGCGTCGACTGATGGAACCGCTCCCACTGGTGTCTCGAAGTTAGCGCCACGTGCTGGCAAAGAACAGTGGGAGTAACTGACTTTTACTCAACTCCCGCTGTCGAATCTTTTCGACTCTTCAAGCATCTTGACCCCGTTCACCCGCATCCCCACTATGGGAGCGCTCCCACTGGTTCAAGGCTTGTTGCTCCTCCCCCACTCCCCGAGCCGCAAGGAGGAACCAGCACCATGAAACCCTCACGCAGACGTCGCGGGGCGCGGCGCCTGTGGACCGCCGCCCTGGCGGCCCTGGCGCTCCCTCTCGCCATGCTCAGCACGAGCACGACACCCGCTCAGGCGGCCGCGCTGGCGTGCAGCGTCGACTACAAGACCAACGACTGGGGCTCCGGGTTCACCGCGGACCTCACCCTCACCAACCGGGGCACCGACCCGATCAGCGGCTGGGCCCTGACGTACTCCTACGCGGGCAACCAGAAGCTGTCGAACGGCTGGAACGGCAGCTGGTCGCAGTCCGGTCAGCAGATCACGGTGAACAACGCCTCCTACAACGGGACGATCGCCCCCGGCGCCGCGGTCGGCACGGGCGCGCAGTTCACCTACAGCGGCACGAACGCCGCCCCCACGAGCTTCGCGGTCAACGGCACGCCCTGCGTCGGCGCACACCAGCCACCGGTCACGGTGCTGACCAGCCCGACCGCGGGCGCCGTCTACACCCAGGGCAGTGCGGTGCCGCTCGCGGCGACCGCCGCGGCCGCCGACAGCGCGACCATCACCAAGATGGAGTTCTACGACGACACGACCCTGCTGGGCACGGACACGAGCGCGCCGTACACCCTGTCCGCCTCGGGGCTGTCCGTGGGCAACCACTCCCTGGTGGCCAAGGCGTACGACAGCCTGGGCGCGTCGGCGTCGTCCACACCGGTCGGCATCACGGTCGCCTCGGGGCCTGCCGTGGTCGCCTCCGCCGCCCAACTGGCCGTGCAGCAGGGCAAGACGGGCACGTTCACGCTGAAGCTGTCGACCCAGCCCTCGGCCAACGTGACCGTCACGACCGCCCGCACAGCCGGCAATACGGGCCTGACGGTGACCGGCGGCGCGAGCCTCACCTTCACCCCGTCGAACTGGAACACCGCCCAGAGCGTGACCATCACCGCCAACGCCGCCGGCACGGGCGCCGCGACCTTCGAGTCGACGGCCACCGGGCACGCGAAGGCGACGGTCACCGCCACGGAGATCGCCGGGACCAAGGCGTACGACGCCCGCTTCCTCGACCTCTACGGCAAGATCACCAACCCGGCGAACGGCTACTTCTCCCCCGAGGGCATTCCGTACCACTCGGTCGAGACGCTGATCGTCGAGGCGCCGGACCAGGGCCACGAGACCACGTCCGAGGCCTACAGCTACCTTCTGTGGCTGCAGGCGATGTACGGGAAGATCACCGGCGACTGGACCAAGTTCAACGGCGCCTGGGACATCATGGAGAAGTACATGATCCCCACGCACGCCGACCAGCCGACGAACTCCTTCTACAACGCGTCCAAGCCGGCCACCTACGCGCCCGAGCTGGACACGCCGAACGAGTACCCGGCGAAGCTGGACACCGAGGTGTCCGTGGGCTCGGACCCGATCGCCGGTGAGCTGAAGTCCGCCTACGGCACGGACGACGTCTACGGCATGCACTGGCTGCAGGACGTGGACAACACCTACGGCTTCGGCAACGCGCCCGGCAAGTGCGAGGCCGGCCCGGCCGACACCGGCCCCTCGTACATCAACACCTTCCAGCGCGGCGCACAGGAATCGGTGTGGGAAACGGTTCCGCAACCGACCTGCGACGCCTTCAAGTACGGCGGCAAGAACGGTTACCTGGACCTTTTCACCGGTGACGCCTCCTACGCCAAGCAGTGGAAGTTCACCAACGCCCCCGACGCCGACGCACGCGTCGTGCAGGCCGCGTACTGGGCGGACGTCTGGGCCAAGGCCCAGGGCAAGGGCAGCGACGTCTCCGCGGCCGTCGGCAAGGCCGCGAAGATGGGCGACTACCTGCGGTACGCGATGTACGACAAGTACTTCAAGAAGATCGGCAACTGCGTCGGACCGACCGCCTGCCCGGCCGGCACCGGCAAGGACGCCTCGCACTACCTGCTGTCCTGGTACTACGCCTGGGGCGGCGCCACCGACACCAGCGCCGGCTGGGCGTGGCGCATCGGCTCGAGCCACACCCACGGCGGCTACCAGAACCCCCTGGCCGCCTACGCGCTCAGCAGCTACGCAGACCTGAAGCCCAAGTCGGCTACGGGCCAGGCGGACTGGGCGAAGTCGCTCACCCGGCAACTGGAGTTCTACCGCTGGCTGCAGTCCAGCGAGGGCGCCATCGCCGGCGGCGCGACGAACAGCTGGGCGGGCCGCTACGCGACTCCCCCGGCCGGCACGTCGACCTTCTACGGCATGTACTACGACCAGCAGCCCGTCTACCACGACCCGCCGTCCAACCAGTGGTTCGGCTTCCAGGCGTGGTCGATGGAGCGGGTGGCCGAGTACTACCAGCAGACGGGGAACGCCGCCGCGAAGGCGGTCCTCGACAAGTGGGTCGACTGGGCGCTGTCCAAGACCACGATCAACCCGGACGGCACCTTCCGGATCCCCTCCACGCTCCAGTGGTCGGGCCAGCCCGACACCTGGAACGCGTCGAGTCCCGGTGCGAACACCGGACTCCACGTCACCGTGGCCGACTACACCGACGACGTCGGAGTGGCCGCCGCGTACGCCAAGACCCTGACGTACTACGCCGCCAAGTCCGGTGACACGGAGGCGAAGACGACGGCCAAGGCGCTCCTGGACGGCATGTGGACCCACAACCAGGACGCCCTCGGCATCGCGGTCCCGGAGACCCGCACCGACTACAACCGCTTCGACGACGGCGTGTACGTCCCGAGCGGCTTCAGCGGCAAGATGCCGAACGGCGACACGATCAGCTCCTCCTCGACCTTCGCCTCCCTGCGGTCTTTCTACAAGAGCGACCCGGCCTGGTCGAAGATCGAGAGCTATCTCGCGGGCGGCGCCGCGCCCGTGTTCACGTACCACCGCTTCTGGGCCCAGGCGGACATCGCCATGGCCATGGGCTCGTACGCGGAGCTTCTCGAATAAGCCCCCGCTGAGCGCTTCGCCGGCCGGGCGGTGTCCGACCGCGGGCCGGATGCGGCCGGCCGCGCGGTTCCCCGCACCCCTTCGGGGCGCCTCAGCTCACGACGTCCACGAAGACCGGGTTCGAGTAGAACCAGGTGTCCGCCCACGGGTCGCCGTCGCCCGGCTCGTGCGGGATCGGACCGTGCGGGTCCACCGAAGCGCCCAGGTAACCGGTTCCGTTGCGGTTGCCGTCGCTGCCGCGCAGCCGGACGTAGAAGGACTCGTCGCCCGCCCGGAGCGGGACGCGCAGCGTGTACGTGCCCTTGCGGCCGCTCACGTCGGTGGAGCGCACGACCCTGGTGTCGGGCGCCCGCCAGGAGTCGCGGTCGGACACCGGACCGCGCACCGCACCGCGGATCACGTCCACGTGCGCCAACTCCGGTAGGATCCCTTGCGGGTTGGGACGGGAGGCGGTGGTCACCGTGATGTCCAGGGTGAGCTTCTCGCCCCGGCGCACCCGCAGCCGTCCGCCGAGGGTGACGCCCCGGCCGCCGTCGTGCCCGCGCCGCAGCCGCACCTCGAGCCCGTCCAGCAGATGACCGTGGTCCAGCCAGACCCGCCCCTCCCGCAGACCGGTCATCACCGCGCGGTAGCCGTAGCGGGTGACGCCCACATGGGTGCGGCTGAACTGGCCCGGCCAGAAGTCGCTGCCCGGCTGCGGAGCGTCGGTGTTCACCGGGTCCGGCAGCCTGCCGGTGTCGTCGAAGGTCTGCCCGGCCGGCCAGTCGCCGTTCTTCCAGGTGTCGAAGACGGTCCGGTGGTTGTCGGAGTTGGTGGTGATCGTGAACAGCCGGCCCTCGGCCAGCATCGAGTCCCACAGACCGCCCACGGTCGCCGTCGCCCAGTCGAAGCCGCCGTACGTGAGGTACGCGTCCGCGGGGTAACCCGCCCAGGACTGCGCCGACGGCTTGTTCTCGTACTCGCCGCGGATCGACGTGGCGCCGCGCCAGCCCGGGAGCGCCGCGCCCTGGGCGCCGGGCGCGCCCTCCATGCCGATCATGATCTCGGGGGCCGCGTCGCGCCAGCCGCGCATCTCGTGCGGTGAGTCGATGCCGAGGCGCAGCGGGTGGTTGGCGAGCACGAGGACATCGTCGACGTAGCCGGTGCGACGCTGCTCGGCCAGCCACTTCACCGCCTTCACCGCGTGCGCCTCGTTGCGGGCGGTGTCGGCGTCGGCGGCGCCGCCCTTGTCGTACCCGAGCAGCTTGCCGTCGTAGGCGAGCTCGAACCGGGTGAGCAGGTCGACCTCGTGCGGGCCGGGCGCGGCGAACACCGTGCAGTGCTCGGCGGCCGGGATGTACCACTCCAGCCCCTGGAAGATCAGCTGGCGCGGGTTCGCGGCGCGGGCCCTGACGATCTCCCGGTGCTCCAGCGCGGCGCCGTGACGGGCGTGCCCGAAGTTGGAGTGCTCGTTGAACACCATCCAGTCCAGGCCGTACCGGGCGGCGGCCCGCGCCTGCTGGGAGAACGTGTACTTCGCGTCGTGGCTGTACACGGAGTGCACATGGTGGTCGCCGACGAGGTAGGCGAGACGCGGGTCCTCGCCGCCGCAGCCCCTCTCGGCGGCCGCGGCCGGACCGGCGAGGGCGGGCGTGGCCGCGCCGCCCAGGGTGAACGCGGCGCCGAACAGGCCGGCACGGCGCAGAAGTTGCCGCCGGGACACGCCCTGGGGGTCGAGCGCGGCGGGGGAGACGGAGGGGTCGGCCCAGACGGGCAGCTGCTGCTCGGTCATCAGGACTTCCATGAGGTCTCAGTGGTTCAGGAAGGAGGTCACGGGCAGCGCCCGCTCGACGATGCGCACGTCGCCGAGGCGGCCGTGCAGGATCTGGTCGATCTGTCCGGCGTACGTGTAACCGCCGAGCAGCCACGGCAGCCCGACGGAGGCGATGCCGACGGCCGCGGCCTTGGGGTTGCGGACCACGGGGCAGCCCTCGACGTACAGCGTGGTCTGCCGGCCGTCGTTGACGACCGCCAGGTGCCACCAGGTCTCCAGCGGCGTCTCCTGGCCCCAGTTGGTGGCGATGCCCTGCTGGTTCAGCGGACGCATCGCCCACTGCGGTTCCCGGTCGTTGGAGAGCGAGAGGGTGGCGAGCGGTTCGTCCGGGTCGTCGGCGGACTTGCCCGCGGCGCCGCCCGTGCCGGTCCGGCCGACCAGCCCCGACCAGGCGTGGTGCGCCGGGTCCCAGTCGGCCGGAAGACGGTAGAACGCCTCGACGGTGTAACCGTGGGCGAAGGTCGCCGAGTTCAGCGGGGCGCCGTCGACGGTGCGCAGGTAGGCGCCCTTCAGCGGGGACTTGAAGCCCCGGAACTCAAGGCTGCCGTGCCCGGGCTGGTCGGGATGGTGGTCGGACGACCAGCCGAGCGTGCCGCCGCCGACCGCGACGACCATGAGGTCGTTGCCCCGCCCGGACAGGTCGCGCACGGTCCCGGAGACGGACGAGCCGTCGGTGTGCCCGTCGAACCGCCAGTACGCGGCCGTGCCCGGCACGACGACCTTCGACACGGGCCGCGCCGGGCGGGCCGGCACCGGATCGAACCCGGCGAAGCGCTCGGCGAAGTCGACGCCGACCGTGAACCGGTCGGCGTCGCCGCTCAGTTCGAGCTCCTGCCGCTCCAGCTCGCCCAGCCCCTCGGCCGCCCGGCCCAGGATCCAGGGCGAGAGGGTCTCCACGTCGATGACGTTGCGGTCGAGGTCGAAGCGGTACAGGCGGATCATCGCGGCGCCGCCGAAGTACCGGTTCTGGTAGTTCGTCAGGTGAAGATGGACGTCGTGCCCCGCCGCGTTCTTCCGCGTCGCGCGGCCGGCCGGCCAGTAGTGCCCGTTGAGCGTGAGGAAGATCTGGTCGTGGTCCTCGATCAGCCGGTCCCACAGCTGCTGCCCGTACGCCGAGAGCGAGTCGTCCTCGGCGACCAGCTCGTGGGTGGTCAGCACGACCGGCGTCCTCGGGCGCCGGGCGAGGACGCCGGCGGCCCACGCGTACCCCTGTTCCGACAGCCGCCAGTCCAGCGCCAGCACCATCCACTCCCGGCCGCCGGCGCGGAACAGGTGGAAGCTGTTGTAGCCGTCCGGGGAGGCCCCGCCGAAGGTCGGTCTGCCCCGGAACCGCTGCGGGCCGAAGGCGTCCAGGTAGGGGGTTGCGCCGCGCCCGTCGGTCGACGAGGACGGCACGTCGTGGTTGCCCGCCAGCACGCTGTAGCCCACCCCGCGCCGGTCCAGCAGCCCGAACGCCTCGCTGATCGCGGCGACTTCCTCCTTCGCGCCGTTCTGGGTGAGGTCCCCCAGGTGGGACAGGAACACGATGTTCTCTTCCGCGCCCCGTGCCAGCAGATAGCGCAGCGACGCCTCGACCGGCGCCCTGTCGATGCTCGGCCCGTCGAAGAGGTACTGCGTGTCGGGCATGACGGCGAGCGTGAACCGGCGGCTGTCGGGGTCCGGACGCCACCGGGCGGGGACCGCTTCGGCGGCGGACGGAACGGCGAGCCCGGCCGTGGCGGCGGCTCCGAGCAGGGCGGTGGCCCGCAGGAAGCCGCGTCTGCCGGCGCCGGCCCTTACGGCCTCTTCCTGGGTGTGGGCATGCGAAGTACACACGTGCTGCTCCGTTGCGAAGTCCGTTACCGGAGAGAGGGGTTCACAGGACGCGCAGGATCCAGCTCCAGCGGTGGACGCCTGCCGGGACGAGGTAGGAGGGGAGGGTGTCGGGGCCGCACGACGCCGTGCCGAGGCCGCGGTGCGCTGCGTCCACGTGCACGACGCAGCCGGCCCGCGGTGTGAGCTCGTCGTGGTGGGCGACGGCGGTCAGATCTTCGGCGCGGTAGCGCGTGACGGAGACCTGACGCGGTTCGTCCAGCGTGACCGCGAGGCCGGTGGCGTCCGGCGCCGAGAGCGTGAAGCGGCGTACGCCGTGCCGGCCGCCGCTCTCCTGCGGACGCAGATAGGGGGTGAACGCCTCGTCGACGGCGAGCGAGTGATGGCCCACCGGCGCGCCCGAGCAGCGGTCGGGGTAGGACTCCCACGGGCCCTGCCCGAACCACTCCAGCAGGTCCAGCCCGGCGACCGTCTCGAAGACCGAGCCGACGCGCGGCACGTCGTCGAACTCCTCGGGCAGTTCCGCCTGTTCGTCGATCCGCAGCCCGCCCTCGACCGGCGTGAACACCTGCCGGTGCCGTACGACGCCTTCGGCGCCCGCGTACTCGGCGAGCACGGTCACGCCGTCGCCCTCCTGATGCACGGAGACGAGCCTGCGCACGAGCGAGTCCAGTCCCCACGCCCGCCAGCGACGCGCCGTCCCGCCCAGCTCGTCGTTGTCGGTGGGCGCCCGCCACAGCGACAGCGTCGGCGCGGCGTGGAGCAGCGGGTGGACGAGGAGGCCGGCGGCGTCGGTCTCGACCCGGCCGGACCCCGCGGGCGCCTCGAACGGCTCGGCCGTCCGCAGTCGTACCTGCGGCGCGCACACCGCGGCGCCGCGCGGCGCCCACGGCAGGTCCCGCGCCGTCGTCACCCGCAGCGTCAGCCATGCCTCGCCGCCGTCCTTCGGAAGGTCGAAGGGCAGCGGCAGCAGGGCCGTCCCGCCCGGACGCAGGTCGGGCAGGTCGGCGGCCGCGGTGAGCGTGCCGCCGTGGGCGAGCGACAGCTCCCACTCGCCCGCGAGCCACTCCAGACCGCGGAAGTGCTGGTGGTTGGAGACCACCACCCCGTCCTCCCGCAGGCCGTGCAGCCGCACCGGCGCCGCGAGCTCCCGGTGCTCGGACATCACCGGCTTCGGAGTGCGGTCGGGGAAGACCACGCCGTCCGCGACGAACGCGCCGTCGTGGTCCGTCTCGCCGAAGTCGCCGCCGTACGCCCAGCGGTACCCGGGCGCGGCGACACCGTTGTCATACAGCCCGGCGCCCCCACGCCCGACCGGTCTCGCGTCGTTCACACCCTGGAGGATGCCGTGGTCCCAGAACTCCCAGATGAACCCGCCCTGAAGACCCGGGGTGGCCTCGATGGCGGCCCAGTGGTCGGCCAGCGTCCCGTTGCTGTTGCCCATCGCGTGGGAGTACTCGCACTGGATGAGCGGCTTGGTCTGCCGCCCGGACAGCGCGTGCGCCACACAGTCCTCCAGCGGCGCGTACATCGGGCAGGCGATGTCGGAGGCGACCTCCGGGTCGGCCCAGCCGCGCTTGGCGGCGCCCTCGTACTGCACCGGCCGGGTCGGGTCGTGCCGGCGGACCCAGCCCGCGGCCGCGTCGTGGTTCGCGCCGTAGTCGGACTCGTTGCCCAGCGACCAGACGATCACCGAGGGGTGGTTCTTGTCGCGCAGCACCATCCGCGACACCCGGTCCACGAACGCGTTCAGGTAGCGGGGGTCGTCGGCGATCTCGTGGGCGTGGTCGTGGGACTCGATGTCCGCCTCGTCGACGACGTAGAAGCCGAGTTCGTCCGCGAGGTCGTACAGCGCGGGGTCGTTCGGGTAGTGCGCGGTGCGGATCGCGTTGAAGCCGTGGCGCTTGAGCACGACCAGGTCGGCGCGCATGTCCTCGTGCGACACGGTCCGTCCGGTCAGCGGGTGGAAGTCGTGCCGGTTGACCCCCCGGATGAAGATCCGCTCACCGTTGACCAGCAGGTCGCGGCCCACGATCGTCACGTCCCGGAAGCCGATCCGGTGGCGGGAGGTGTCCGCGACGGAGCCGTCGGCGCGGTGCAGGCGCACGGTCAGGCCGTACAGCTCGGGCGTCTCGGCGGTCCAGGTGCGCACCCCGGGCACGCGCGTGCGCAGCCGTGCCTCGCCGAGGAAGGCGGAGACGCGCTCCTCCTGCGCGTTGGCCAGGTCGAACCCGGCGTCCCGTGTCAGCGGCAGCCCGTCCAGCTCGCCGCTGACGTGCCATCCCGCGGGCAGCGCGCCGCCCGCGTCCCGCACCCGGCAGTCGACGCGCAGCTCGCCGTCGGCCGACGCGCGCACGTCCACGTCGGCGAGATGCAGCGGGTCGGTGGCGTAGAGGAGCACCGAGCGGGTGATCCCGCCGTGCCACCACTGATCCTGGTCCTCGATGTGGGAGGCGTCCGACCACTTGACCACCGTCAGCCGGACGCGAGCCCGCCCGCCGGGGCGCACGACGTCCGAGAGGTCGAACTCGGCCGCCAGGTGGGAGTCCTTGGACACGCCGACCGGCCGCCCGTCGACGTGCACCAGCAGCACGCTCTCGGCGGCCCCGACCTGCAGCACGATCCGGCGGCCCGACCACTCGGCGGGTATGTCGACCCCCCGCTCGTACACACCCGTCGGATTTGCGGCGGGCGCCAGCGGGGGCACGTCCTCGAACGGCATGCGGATGTTCAGGTACTGCGGGAGGTCGTCGGTGTCCTGCATGGTCCACACCCCGGGGACGGCCGCGCTCGACCATCGACCGCCGACCGGCGCGTCCGGAGCGGGCAGCAACTGGAAACGCCAGTCGCCGTCCAGGGAGTGTGCTCCGGAGCGCCGGTCGACGGCGTTCATGGGCAGCCGGCCCCAGGAGGTCGTCTCGGGCGCCGACCAGGGCCGCAGCGCCAGCAACGGGTCCGTCACTTGACGGCTCCCTTGGCGAGGTCCCCGATGATCTGCCGGGCGCCGACCGCGAACACGATCAGCAGCGGGACGAGGGCGAGCAGGGCGCCGGTCATGACCATTCCGTAGTCCGTCGTTCCGTGGGTGCCGTTGAGCTGGGACAGGGCGACCTGCAGGGTCACGTTGTCCGGGTCGGTGAGGGCGATCAGGGGCCAGGCGTAGTCGTTCCACTGCCCCATGAAGGTGAAGATGCCGAGGAAGGCGAGGCCCGGCCGGACGACGGGAAGGGCCACATGCCAGTACTGGCGCAGGAAGTGCGCGCCGTCGATGCGGGAGGCGTCCAGCAGTTCGTCGTGGATGGCGCCCTTCATGTACTGCCGCATCCAGAAGATGCCGAACGCGTTGGCGGCCGCCGGCACGATCAGCGCCGTCATCGATCCGATCCAGCCCAGCCTGGCCATGATGACGAACTGCGGGATCGCCTGGAGCTGCGCCGGCACCATGAAGATGAACATGAGCGTCACGAACAGCAGGCGCTTGCCCGGGAAGTCGAACTTGGCGAAGACGAAGGCGGCCAGCGAGTCGAAGAACAGGACCAGGAAGGTCACCGACCCGGCGACCAGCAGCGAGTTGAGCATCG
Organism: Streptomyces sp. SAS_272; assembly: GCF_052543235.1. NCBI lineage: Bacteria > Bacillati > Actinomycetota > Actinomycetes > Kitasatosporales > Streptomycetaceae > Streptomyces > Streptomyces sp. SAS_272. The sequence goes on from NZ_JBMNDR010000065.1 coordinate 46,024, forward strand.
AGCCGAAGAAGTCGACGGTGTCGAAGAGGCTGCGCAGGTTCTCCGCGAAGTGCGTGCCCGGCAGCAGCTTGGGCGGATAGGAGAAGATCTCCGACGTGGTGTGCGTCGACATGATCACGGCCCAGTAGAACGGGAAGGCCGAGAGCAGGACGCCGACGACGAGGACGGCGTGCAGGGCGATCCCGCTGCGGCGGGATCCGTCGATCCCCCGGGTACGCCGGGTGGTCCGGATGGATGCCATGGTGTGGCCCCCCTAGTCTTCGCCCCGGCGCTGCACCAGCCGCCAGTTGATGATCGAGAAGAGGACGACGACGAGGAAGATGCCCCACGCCACGGCGGCGCCGTAGCCGAAGTCGTTGTTGTCGAAGGTCTGCTGGAAGAAGTAGAGGACCATGGTCCGGCCGGCGTGGCCCGGCCCGCCCGAGAACGTCGAGTCGTTCGAGGTGTTCTGCAGCAGGACCTGGGGTTCGGAGAAGCTCTGCAGTCCGGTGACCGTCGAGACGACGAGCACGAACAGCAGCACCGGACGCAGCATCGGCAGGGTGATCCGGAAGAAGGTCTGCACGGGACCCGCGCCGTCCATGCGCGCCGCCTCGTACAGCTCGCCGGGGACGGTCTGCAGACCGGCCAGGAAGATGATCGCGTTGTAGCCGGTCCACTGCCAGGTCATCAGCGTCGCGACGGCGATCCTGATGCCCCACGGGGTGTTCAGCCAGGCGATCTGGTCGAAGCCGACGCCCTGCAGAAAGGCGTTCACCAGGCCGAAGTTGGTGGAGAACACCGAGCCGAAGACGATCGCGATCGCGACCACCGAGGTGACGTTCGGCAGGAAGTACGCGACGCGGTAGAGGGTCTTGAAACGGACCGCCGAGTTGAGCAGCACGGCCGTCGCCATCGCCAGGAAGATCATGGGGAAGGTGGCCAGCGCCCAGATGACGATCGTGGTCCCGATCGAGCTCCAGAACTGGGAATCGCCGAGCAGGTACCGGTACTGCGACAGCCCGGCCCACTCCATCGAGCCGAGGCCGTCCCAGCGGTGGAACGACAGGTAGAGCGAGAAGCCGACCGGGATCAGGCCGAAGCAGAGGAACAGCAGATAGAAGGGGGAGATCGCGGCGTACAGGTGCCAGTACGCGCGCAGGCCCTTGCGGGGCTGGACGACGGGCGTGGGCGCGACGACCGCGGGGGGCGTCTCGACCGCGGGGAGGGTGGCCATCAGACGCTCACCCCCAGGTGCCTCGCGATGCGCCGGCAGGTGCTCATGGCGTCACTCCAGGCTTGCTCCGGGTCCTTGCCGAGGACGCCGACGTTCTTGATCTCGTCCTTGACGGGCTGTCCGAGCGCCACGTCGAAGGGGCTGTTGTAGGCGACGACGATCTTCTGCGCGGCGGGGCCGAAGACGTCCATCGTGACCTGCCCGCCGAAGAACTCGTCGGGCTCGCGCACCTGTTCCAGGCCGTACGAGGCGGGGGTGGAGGGGAACAGCCCCGCGTCCAGGAAGCCCTGCGCCTGGTTGCCCGCGTCGAGCATCCAGCTGATGATCTGGAACGCCTGCTCGGGCTCCCGGCACGCCTTGGTGACCGACAGGAACGAACCGCCGTTGTTCGCGGGCCGCACGGGCATGTCGGCCACCCGCCAGCGGCCCTTGGTCTTCGGCACGCCGGTCTTGAGGTCGTTGGTGGCCCAGGAGGCGCCCAGCTGGCTCGGCAGCTTGCCGTCCTCCACCGCCGACAGCTGGTCCGGGGTGCCGCTGACCAGGTTCGAGACGATGCCGCGCCGCTTGGCCTCGACGGCGAGCGCCCAGGCGCGGCGCACATGCTCCTGGTCGCCGATGAAATGGCGGTCCTTGTCCACGTACCGTGCGCTTCCCTGCTGCACCGCGTTCTCGAAGACGCTGTTGACGTCCGTCAGCAGTGAGGTCCCCGGGAGCCGCTTGCGCAGCTGTTCGCCGGCCGCGAAGAACTTCTCCCAGGTGTTCAGCTCCCGGGAGACGTCGGCCGGCTCGTAGGGCAGGCCCGCGTTCCGGAAGACCGCGTACTGGTAGAGGTGCGCGACCGGACCGCAGTCGATCGGGAAGCCGATCAGGGAGCCGTCGTCGGCGACGCCCTGGTCCCACTTCCACGGCAGGTACTGGCTCTTGTGCTTCTCCGCGCCCAGGGTGCGCAGGTCCACGAACTGGTCGGCGTCGGGCAGGTAGGACGCCATGTCCTCGCCCTTGAGCCCGGCGATGTCGGGGATGTGGGCGCGGCCGGCCAGCGTGGTGATCAGCTTGGAGCGGTAGTAGCCGCCGATCTTGATGGCCTGGAGGTCGACCGAGCCGTCGTAACGGGACGCGGCGTTCTTGACGACGGTGTCGCCGAGGCCGCCGTCCCAGTACCAGAGGACCATGTTCCGGCCGGTCGAGCCGGTCGGGACGGCGCAGCCGGCCGTCAGGCCGCCGAGCGCCGTGGCGGCCGTGCCGGCCAGGCCCGCGCGCAGCAGGCCTCTTCGTGAGAGCCGCACAGCTCCCACCGCCTTTCGGATCTGTTCGCGTCTTCGCAGACGGGGTGCCGTTCGAGGGGCGTGCGTGGGGGACGTCGTCCGTCCGGCTCAGGACCGCAGGACGGGCGGGGTGACCGGGGCGTGCCGTACGGGCGGGCCCACGTCCGCCGGGATGCGGTCGGCGAGGAAGCCGTACTCACGCTCCAGCGCGGGGTCGGTGAGCGAGCGCCACCAGCGGCGTACGCCGTACCAGCCGGGCGCGGCGAGTGCGCCGCCGTGGTGGCGCACGGACAGTCCGGCGGCGAGGACGGCGAACCGCAGCCGCTCCGCGAGCGGCCAGCCGCCGAGCGAGGCCGCCACGAAGCTCGCGCCGAACACGTCGCCGGCGCCGGTCGCGTCCAGGACGTCGACGTCCAGGGCGGGGACCTCCGCGTACTCGCCGGTCGTCTGGTCGACCGCGATCGCGCCGTGCGCGCCCCGGGTGACCACGGCCACCGGCACCAGCTCGGCGAGCGCGCCGAGCGCGGCGACCGCGCCGTCGGTGCGGGTGTACGCCATCGCCTCGGTCTCGTTGGGGAGGAAGGCGTGGCACAGGGCCAGCTGGTCCAGCAGGTCGGCGGACCACTGAAGGGTGGGGTCCCAGCCGACGTCGGCGTAGACGTGGGTGCCGTTCGCGGCCGCCTCGGCGATCCAGGCGCGGGGTTCGGCCTCGAGGTGCACGAGGGCCGTGCGCGCCTCGGGCGGGTCGCCCATCAGCGCGTCCTGCGAGTACGGCGGCTCCTGGCCGTGGGTGACGAGAGCACGGTCGGAGGCGGGCTTGCCGCCGCTCGCGGCGGGTCCGGAGCCGGGGAGGGCCAGCGCGACGGTGACGGGGGTGTGCCAGCCGTCGGCCGTGCGGGAGAGCGCGAGGTCCACGCCCTCCTGGCCGGCGAGGACCTCCCGGCAGTGGGCGCCGTAGAAGTCGTCGCCGAAGACCGTGGCGAGCGAGGTCCGCAGGCCGAAGCGGGACGCCGCGACCGCGAGGTTGGCGATGCCGCCGGGGCCGCAGCCCATGCCGCCGGTCCAGATCTCCTCGCCCGGCGCCGGCGGCCTGCCGAGACCCGTGAGGACGAGGTCGTAGAAGAGCAGCCCGGTGAGCAGCACCTCGGGCCGGTCGTCGTCCACCGCACATCCTCTCGTCAAAACTCTTCATTTCGGTGACCGGAATCGTGCGCCCCTCGGCGAGATTGGTCAATACCTCAGCAGAAGTGAGCATGGATTTGATTGAAGATGACGAGTAGTGTTCACGCCGTGCTGGCAGAACGACGACATCAACTCATCCTGCGGGCCCTGCGCGCCGGGGGCCCCGCGGCCGTGACCGATCTCTCCGAGGAGCTGGGCGTGAGCCCGGCCACGATCAGGCGCGACCTGGTCAAGCTCGAGGAGGACGGCCTGCTCACCCGGGTGCACGGCGGGGCCGTCGCGGAGGAGGGCGACCAGCCCTTCGCCGAGGTGGCCGAGGTGCGCGTGGCCGAGAAGGACGCGATAGCGGCCCGGGCCGCGGCCATGGTCGAGGACGGCCAGACGGTGCTGCTCGACATCGGCACCACCGCCTACCGGCTGGCCCGGCAGCTGCACGGCCGCAGACTCACGGTGATCACCAGCAACCTGGTCGTCTACGAGGAGCTCGCCGACGACGAGGGCATCGAGCTGGTGCTCCTCGGCGGCATGGTCCGCCGCGAGTACCGTTCGCTGGTGGGCTTCCTCACCGAGGACAACCTGCGCCAGCTGCACGCCGACTGGCTCTTCCTCGGCACCAGCGGAGTGCGCCCGGGCGGGCAGGTGATGGACACGACGGTCGTCGAGGTGCCGGTCAAACGGGCCATGATCAAGGCCGGCGGCAAGGTCGTCCTGCTCGCCGACGCGGCGAAGTTCCCGGGAACGGGCATGGCGAAGGTCTGCGGTCCCGAGGACCTGGACGTGGTGGTGACGAACGGGCCGGTCGACCCGGCGACCCGGTCCTCCTTCGAGGAGGCGGGCGTCGAGGTGGTGCTGGCAGGAAAGGTGCAGGCGTGAAACTGACGATTCTGGGCGGCGGCGGCTTCCGGGTGCCGCTGGTGTACGGCGCGCTCCTGACGGACCGCGGCGAGGGGCGCGTCACGGACGTCGTCCTGCACGACCTGGACGACGGCCGGCTGCGGGCGGTCGCCCGGGTGCTGGCGGAGCAGGCCGCCGCCGTGCCCGGCGCCCCCCGGGTCACCGTCACCACCGACCTCGACGAGGCCCTGCGCGGCGCCGACTTCGTCTTCTCCGCGATCCGCGTCGGCGGCCTCGAGGGCCGCGCGAACGACGAGCGGGTGGCTCTCGCGCAGGGCGTCCTCGGCCAGGAAACGGTCGGCGCCGGAGGCATCGCCTACGGTCTGCGGACGGTCCCCGTCGCCGTCGACATCGCCCGCCGGGCGGCCCGTCTGGCCCCCGACGCCTGGGTCATCAACTTCACCAACCCGGCGGGGCTCGTCACCGAGGCCATGTCCCGCCACCTCGGCGACCGCGTCATCGGCATCTGCGACTCGCCGGTCGGCCTCGGCCGCCGTATCGCCCGGGTCCTGGGCGCCGACCCGAAGCAGGCGTGGATCGACTACGTCGGCCTCAACCACCTCGGCTGGGTCCGCGGTCTGCGGATCGCCGGCCGCGACGAGCTCCCGCGGCTGCTCGCCGACCCCGACCTGCTCGGCTCCTTCGAGGAGGGCAAGCTCTTCGGCGCCGACTGGCTGCAGTCCCTCGGCGCGATCCCCAACGAGTACCTGCACTACTACTACTTCAACCGGGAGACCGTCCGCGCCTACCAGCAGGCCGAGAAGACCCGCGGCGCCTTCCTCGCCGACCAGCAGGCCCGCTTCTACGAGGAGATGCGCGACCCCGGCGCGGCGGCCCTGGCCGCCTGGGACCGCACCCGCGCCGAACGCGAGGCCACCTACATGGCCGAGAACCGGGAGAGCGCCGGGGCCGGCGAACGCGACGCCGACGACCTCTCCGGCGGCTACGAGAAGGTCGCCCTCGCCCTGATGCGGGCCATCGCCCGCGACGAGCGCACGACGCTGATCCTCAATGTGCGCAACCAAGGCGTCCTCTCGGTGCTGGACGACGACGCCGTCATCGAGGCGCCCTGCCTCGTCGACTCCGGCGGCGCCCATCCGGTCGCCGTCGCCCCGCTGCCCGAGCACGCCACGGGGCTGGTCTGCGCGGTGAAGGGCGTCGAGCGCGAGGTGCTCGCCGCCGCCGAGTCCGGCTCCCGGGCGACGGCCGTCAAGGCGTTCGCGCTGCATCCGCTGGTCGACTCGGTGAACGTCGCCCGCAGGCTGGTCGAGGGCTATGCCGACGTCCACCCGGGTCTGGCGTACCTTAAGTAGCCCCATCGGAGGGAAAGCGCTTTCCCTCCGATGGGTCCAGCACCCCGGCCTCCGGCCTCCCGCACTTCGTGGTCCCTCTCTGGAGATTCCCCATGCATGACGAACGCCGCCGCATCGAGGAGCGCGTCGAACGCGTCCACAACCAGCGTGTCAAGCCCGCCGTCTACGCGGCCACCGTGCCCCTCGAGGTCGAGGCCTGGCAGGCGCCGGGGGAGCCCGTGCCCTTCGAGGAGGCCGCGGCCGCCGCCTACGAGCCCTTCGCCATGGACACCCCGTGGGGCCCGCCCTGGGGCACCACGTGGTTCCGGATGCGGGGCCGGGTGCCCGCCGAGTGGGCCGGCCGGCGCGTCGAGGCCGTCATCGACCTCGGCTTCGTCGGCGACTGGCCCGGCAACCAGGCCGAAGCCCTCGTCCACCGCACCGACGGGACACCGCTGAAGGCCGTCAACCCGCTCAACCAGTACGTGCCGATCGGCAACCCGGCGACGGGCGGCGAGAGCGTCGACTACCTCGTCGAGGCGGCCTCCAACCCCGACATCCTCGCCGGCGACTTCGCCGCGCCGACCCCGCTCGGCGACGTGACCACGGCCGGCGACCGTCCGCTGTACACCTTCCGCCGCGCCGACCTCGCCGTCCTCGACGAGCAGGTCTGGCACCTCGACCTCGACCTCCAGGTGCTGCGCGGCCTGATGGTCCACCTCGCCGAGCACGAGCCGCGCCGCCACGAGATCATGCACGCCCTGGACCGGGCCATGGACGCCCTCGACCTGGACGACGTCTCCGGCAGCGCCGCCGCCGTCCGTGAGGTCCTCGCCCCGGTCCTGGCCCGGCCCGCGCACGCCAGCGCCCACACCATCTCCGGCGTCGGCCACGCGCACATCGACTCCGCCTGGCTGTGGCCGATCCGCGAGACCAAGCGCAAGACCTCCCGCACCTTCTCCAACGTCACCGCGCTCGCCGAGGAGTACGACGACTTCATCTTCGCCTGCTCGCAGGCCCAGCAGTACGAATGGGTGCGCGACAACTACCCGCACGTGTGGGCGCGCATCCAGGAGTCGGTGAAGAAGGGGCAGTGGGTCCCGGTCGGCGGCATGTGGGTCGAGTCCGACGGCAACCTGCCCGGCGGCGAGGCCATCGCCCGACAGCTCGTGCACGGCAAGCGGTTCTTCATCGAGCACTTCGGCGTCGAGACCAAGGGCGTCTGGCTGCCCGACTCCTTCGGCTACAACGCCGCCTACCCGCAGCTCGCCAAGCTCGCCGGCAACGACTGGTTCCTCACCCAGAAGATCTCCTGGAACCAGACCAACAAGTTCCCCCACCACACCTTCTGGTGGGAGGGCATCGACGGCACCCGCATCTTCACCCACTTCCCGCCGGTCGACACCTACAACGCCCGCTTCAGCGGCGAGGAGATGGACCGCGCGGTGCGCAACTACTCCGAGAAGGGCGGCGGCACGCGTTCCCTTGCCCCCTTCGGCTGGGGCGACGGCGGCGGCGGCCCCACTCGCGAGATCATGGAACGGGCGCGCCGGCTCGCCGACCTGGAAGGCTCGCCGAAGGTCGTCGTCGAGCACCCCGACGCGTTCTTCGCCAAGGCCCGCGAGGAGTACCCGGACGCCCCCGTGTGGGTCGGCGAGCTCTACCTGGAGCTGCACCGCGCCACGTACACCACGCAGGCACGCGGCAAGCAGGGCAACCGTCGGTCCGAACACCGGCTCCGCGAGGCCGAGTTGTGGGCGACGACGGCCGCGCTGCACGCGCCGGGCTACGCCTACCCGTACGAGCGGCTCGACCGGCTCTGGAAGACGGTGCTGCTGCACCAGTTCCATGACATCCTGCCGGGCTCCTCGATCGCCTGGGTGCACCGCGAGGCGGAGGCCGAGTACGCCCGCGTCGCAGGGGAGCTGGAGGCGCTGACCGCCGAGGCGGTCGCCGCCCTGGGCGCGGGCGCCACCCGGGTGTTCAACACCAGCCCGTACGACCGCGCCGAGGTCGTGCGCACCTCCGCGGGGGCGCCGGCCTACGTGGAGGTCCCCGCGAGCGGCACCGCGCCCCTGGCCGCGGCCGCCGTCGGGTCCCCGCAGCCGGTGACGGTCTCCGGCCTGACCCTCGACAACGGTCTGGTCCGCGTGGAGGTGGCGGCGGACGGCACGCTGTCCTCGGTGCGCGACCTGCGGGCCGACCGCGAGGTCCTCGCCGGCCCCGGCAACCTGCTCCGCCTGCACACCGACCTGCCCAACTACTGGGACGCCTGGGACATCGACAAGCACTACAAGAACCGCTTCACCGACCTGCTCGACCCGGACTCGGTCACCGTCGTGGAGGACGACCCGCTGCTCGGCGCCCTGCGCGTCACCCGGACCTTCGGCAAGGGCTCGACCCTCACCCAGACGATCACCGTCCGGGCCGGCAGCCCCCGGATCGACGTCGAGACCGACCTCGACTGGCACGAGGCCGAGAAGATCCTCAAGGCCGCCTTCCCGGTCGACGTCCGCGCGCCGCACTCGTCCGCCGAGATCCAGTTCGGGCACGTCCAGCGGCCCACCCACACCAACACCACGTGGGAGGCGGCCCGGTTCGAGGTCTCCGGCCACCGCTGGGTGCACGTCGGCGAACCCGGCTACGGTGTCGCGGTCCTCAACGACTCGACGTACGGCCACGACGTCTCCCGCACGGTCCGCGAGGACGGCGGCACGACGACCACGGTCGCCCTCAGCCTGGTGCGCGCTCCGCGCATCCCGGACCCCGAGGCCGACCAGGGCAGGCACCGCCTCACCTACTCCCTGCTGCCGGGCGCCACCATCGCGGACGCGGTCGCCGAGGGCTACGCCCTCAACCTGCCGCTGCGCGTGGCCGAGTCGGCGGGGGCCGCGGAGCCGGTCGTGTCCGTGGACGGCGACGGCGTGACCGTGGAGGCCGTCAAGCTCGCCGACGACCGGTCGGGCGACGTCGTGGTGCGGCTGTACGAGTCCCGCGGCGGACGGGCCCGCGGCGTGCTGCGCACCGGCTTCCCACTGGCCGGCGCGCGCGTCACCGACCTGCTGGAACGACCGCTGCAGGACGAGGCGGCGGCTGCCGTGCCCGGCGACGGCACGGTCGAGGTGACCCTGCGCCCCTTCCAGATCCTGACGCTGCGACTGCGCCGGGGCGAGTAGCGCCCGGCCCGCACCGCGGGTCCGGACGTCCCTGACGCACGGTCGGGGGGGGGGGGGGGGGGGGGGGGGGGGGGGGGGGGGGGGGGGGGGGGG
>NZ_JBMNDR010000066.1:0-48579 GCF_052543235.1 Streptomyces sp. SAS_272
GCACTGTCCGGGGGGCGGGCCCTTCGCCGTGGATCACACCGTCGACACCCTCTCGACGGTCAGTGGGTCAGGCCTCGAAGACCTCGCGGACCAGCTGCTCCTGCTCGGCCTGGTGCCGCTTCGCCGAGCCGACGGCCGGGGACGAGCCGTGCGGCCGGGAGATGCGCCGCAGACGCTCGCCGTGCGGGATGTCGGCGCCGACCGCCAGGTCCAGGTGGTCGATCAGGTTCAGGGCGATGAACGGCCAGGCGCCCTGGTTGGCCGGCTCCTCCTGCACCCACAGGTACTTCTCGGCGTTCGGGTACTTGTTGACCTCGGCCTGGACCTCGGCGCCCGGCAGCGGGTACAGCCGCTCGAGGCGGATGATCGCCGTGTCCGTGATGCCGCGCTTCTGCCGCTCGGCCTCGAGGTCGTAGTAGACCTTGCCGGCGCAGAAGACGACCTTCTTCACCGCGTCGGCCTGGACCGACGTGTCGCCGATGACCGGGCGGAACTGGCCCGTGGTGAACTCCTCCGCCTTCGACGCGGCGGCCTTCAGGCGCAGCATCGACTTCGGGGTGAAGACCACCAGCGGCTTGTGGTGCGGGTTGTGCACCTGCCACCGCAGGAGGTGGAAGTAGTTCGACGGGAGCGTCGGCATCGCGACCGTCATGTTGTTCTGGGCGCAGAGCTGGAGGAAGCGCTCGACACGGGCCGAGGAGTGGTCCGGGCCCTGGCCCTCGTAGCCGTGCGGCAGGAGCAGGGTGACGCCGGACGTCTGGCCCCACTTCTGCTCGGCGGCCGAGATGTACTCGTCGACGACCGTCTGCGCGCCGTTGACGAAGTCGCCGAACTGCGCCTCCCACATCACGAGCGCGTCGGGGCGGGCCAGCGAGTAGCCGTACTCGAAGCCCATGACCGCGTACTCGGACAGCAGGGAGTTGTAGACGTTGTAGCGCGCCTGCTCCTCGGCGAGGTACTGGAGCGGGGTGTGCTCCTCGCCCGTCTCGCGGTCGATGAGGACCGCGTGACGCTGGCCGAACGTGCCGCGCTGGGAGTCCTGGCCGGACAGCCGGACCGGCGTGCCCTCGAGGAGGAGGGAGCCGACCGCGAGGGTCTCGCCCATGCCCCAGTCGATCGTGCCGTCCTCGACCATCGACGCCCGGCGCTGCAGCTGCGGCAGCAGACGCGGGTGGACGTGGAAGTAGTCGGGGATGTTGACCTGCGACTCGGCGATCCGCTTGACGGTCTCGGTGGAGATCGCGGTGTTCACGGCGACCGGGAACTCCGCCTGCGGGTCCGACACCGGGCCGGCGCTCGGCTGGGCCGTGACGGCCTCGCGGACCTCGGTGAAGACCTTCTCCAGCTGCCCCTGGTAGTCCTGCAGCGCCTGCTCGGCCTCTTCCAGGGTGATGTCGCCGCGACCGATGAGGGACTCGGTGTAGAGCTTGCGCACCGAGCGCTTCTTGTCGATCAGGTCGTACATCAGCGGCTGGGTGAAGGCCGGGTTGTCCGACTCGTTGTGACCGCGGCGGCGGTAGCAGATGAGGTCGATCACCACGTCCTTGTTGAACGCCTGGCGGAACTCGAAGGCGAGCCGCGCGACGCGCACGACGGCCTCCGGGTCGTCGCCGTTCACGTGGAAGATCGGGGCCTCGATCATGCGCGCCACGTCGGTGGCGTACATCGACGAGCGCGAGGACTCCGGGGCGGCCGTGAAGCCGACCTGGTTGTTGATGACGATGTGGACCGTGCCGCCGGTGCGGTAGCCGCGCAGCTGCGACATGTTCAGGGTCTCGGCCACCACGCCCTGGCCCGCGAAGGCCGCGTCGCCGTGCAGGGCGACCGGCAGGACCGTGAAGTCCGAGCCGCCCTTGTTGATGATGTCCTGCTTGGCGCGGGCGATGCCCTCGATGACCGGGTCGACCGTCTCCAGGTGGGAGGGGTTCGCGGCCAGCGAGACCTTGATCTGCTCGCCGTCCAGGCCGGTGAAGGTCCCCTCGGCGCCCAGGTGGTACTTCACGTCGCCGGAGCCGTGCATCGACTTCGGGTCGAGGTTGCCCTCGAACTCGCGGAAGATCTGCGCGTACGACTTGCCGACGATGTTCGCGAGGACGTTCAGCCGGCCGCGGTGGGCCATGCCGATGACGACCTCGTCGAGACGGGACTCGGCCGCACTGTCCAGCACCGCGTCCAGCAGCGGGATGACGGACTCGCCGCCCTCCAGCGAGAAGCGCTTCTGGCCGACGTACTTCGTCTGCAGGAACGTCTCGAAGGCCTCCGCCGCGTTCAGCCGGCGCAGGATGCGCAGCTGCTCCTCGCGCTCCGGCTTGGTGTGCGGGCGCTCGATGCGGTCCTGGATCCAGCGGCGCTGCTTGGGGTCCTGGATGTGCATGAACTCGACGCCGGTGGTGCGGCAGTACGAGTCGCGCAGCACGCCGAGGATGTCGCGCAGCTTCATCAGGGACTTGCCGGAGAAGCCGCCGACGGCGAACTCGCGCTCCAGGTCCCACAGGGTGAGCCCGTGCTCGGTGATGTCGAGGTCGGGGTGCTTGCGCTGGCGGTACTCCAGCGGGTCGGTGTCGGCCATGACATGGCCGCGGACCCGGTAGGAGTGGATCAGCTCGAAGACGCGGGCGGCCTTGGTGACGTCGTCGTCGTGGCTGGCGTCGATGTCCTTGAGCCAGCGGACCGGCTCGTAGGGGATGCGCAGCGCCTCGAAGATCTCGTCGTAGAAGCCGCTCTCGCCGAGCAGGTAGTTCGCGACGATCCGCAGGAACTCGCCGGAGGCCGCGCCCTGGATGACCCGGTGGTCGTAGGTCGACGTGAGCGTCATGACCTTGGCGATGCCGAGCTTGTTCAGGGTGTCCTGGCTGGTGCCCTGGAACTCCGCCGGGTAGTCCATCGAGCCGACGCCCATGATGACCGACTGGCCGGGCATCAGGCGCGGCACGGAGTGCACGGTGCCGAGGCCGCCGGGGTTGGTCAGGGAGACCGTGACGCCGGTGAAGTCGTCCATCGTCAGCTTGCCGTCGCGGGCGCGGCGGACGATGTCCTCGTAGGCCTGCCAGAACTCGAAGAAGTTCAGCGTCTCGGCCTTCTTGATGCCGGCGACGACGAGCTGGCGGTCGCCGTTGGCCTTCACCAGGTCGATGGCCAGGCCGAAGTTGACGTGCGGCGGCTTGACGAGGGTGGGCTTCCCGTCCTTCTCCGCGTAGTGCCAGTTCATCGACGGCATGGCCTTGATGGCCTGCACCATCGCGAAGCCGATCAGGTGCGTGAAGGAGATCTTCCCGCCCCGGGCGCGCTTGAGGTGGTTGTTGATGACGATGCGGTTGTCGAACAGCAGCTTCACCGGGACCGCGCGCACGGACGTGGCCGTGGGCAGCTCCAGCGAGGCGTTCATGTTCTTGGCGACCGCGGCGGACGGGCCGCGCAGCGTCACGAACTCCGGGCCCTCGGGGGAGGCGGGCGCCGCGGCGGCGGGCGCGGGCTTCGCGGCGGCGGCCGGCTTGGCCGCGGGGGCCGGGGCCGCCTTCGCCGGAGCCGGGGCGGCGGCCGCGGGCTTCGGCACGGCGGCCGGAGCAGGGGCGGGCGCCGGAGCGGCGGCGGGGACCGGCTGGGACGCCGGGGCGGCGGGCGCGGGGGATGCGGTGGTGGTCGCTGCGGCCCCCGTGGCCGCAGTACCCGCCGTAGCCGAGGGGGCAGCAGCCCCTGGCTTGTAGTCGGCGAAGAAGTCCCACCAGGCACGGTCTACCGAATTCGGGTCCTGGAGGTACTGCTGATAGATCTCGTCGACGAGCCACTCGTTCGGTCCGAACGCGGCAGCGGGGTTCTTGCCCGCTTGGTCTGCGTCGGTCGAGATGCTCGATGCGTTACTGGGGGACTGTGGCGACACGGCGGCAACCGCCCTCTTCCGCTTCACAAGGTGATGGACAGCGGGAATAAAGGCTACGCCCCCCGGAGGGGGAGAGTCAGGCCGGGCCCGTCCATCGTCGCGTAAGTCACATCGGAATGTGAGTTTCGGGGGTGGAAATGGCGGGAAACAAGCGCGGTTGCGCGTCAAAAGGGTGTGTCGATGCACGTCACGCACGACGGGCGTGCGGACCCTTTGCCGACCTGCGTCGGCGCTCTGCCTGATCACACGTGTCCGACAGGGCGAACACCGGTGGATCTTGCGGCTCCGCTTCGAACTTTACGTCAATTTGGCACGGAGGACTCTCCCGGAAGAGTGACAAGAATCCGACAGCCCCGCTCGGATTCGGCCACTCCGATCCGGCCTCCGTGAAGATCGACCGCCCAGCGGGCGATCGCGAGCCCCAGTCCCGTGCCGCCGTCGCTGCCCGGACCGTGCGGCCGGCGCACGGCGCCCCGGTTGAACCGCTCGAACACGCCCCGCCACTCCGAGCGCGGAATACCGGGCCCCTCGTCCAGGACCTCGATCTCCAGCGATTCCGGCAGCGGCCCGCGCCGCGCCTTCACCGTCACCCGTCCGTGCGGCGGGCTGTGCTTGACGGCGTTGTCGATCAGATTGGCGACGACCTGGTGGATGCGCTCCGGGTCCGCGTGCGCCGTGAGCTCCGGCGGGCACACGTCCAGGTGCAGATGGACGTCCGTACGGGTGTGGCTGCCGCCCGAACCCATCGTGGCGCGCGCCGAGGCGACCATGTTGGCCTCCTTCAGCACGCCCGACAGGTACGGCCACACCTCGAAGCGCCGCCGGCGCAGCGGGACGACGCCGTTGTCGAGGCGGGACAGGTCCAGCAGGGTCTCCACCAGGCGGCCCAGCCGCTCCGTCTGCTTCAGCGCGGTGCGCATCGTCTCGGTGTCCGCCTCGGCGATGCCGTCGACGACGTTCTCCAGGACGGCGCGCAGTCCGGCGATGGGCGTGCGCAGCTCGTGCGAGACGTTGGCCACCAGCTCCTTGCGCTGCCGGTCCTGCGCCTCCAGCTCGTCCGCCATGACGTTGATCGTCTGGGCGAGGTCGCCCAGTTCGTCGCGGCGGTTCTCGCTCACCCGGCGGGTGTAGTCGCCGTGCGAGATGGAGCGGGCCACCGTGTTCATCTCGTCCAGCGGCGCGGTCAGCGAATGCGCCACGAACTGCGTGATGAGCAGCGTCGCGACCATCGAGAAGACCGTGATGAAGCGGAGCTCCGTCTTGGTGTGCACCGCGATCATCGACAGACCCGTGGTGATCAGCACCGAGATGACGACCAGCGCGCCCAGCTTGGTCTTGATCGAGAACGGGCGCACACGGCCCCAGGGCTCCCCGGTTCCGGGAGCGGGGCTTCTGGGTCCGTCAGGCCCGGGACTCATGGCGTCGGGGTCTCCAGCGCGTAGCCCACGCCGTGCACCGTACGGATCCGCTCGGCGCCGATCTTCCGGCGCAGCGCCTTGATGTGGCTGTCGACCGTGCGGGTGCCGGAGGCGTCCGCCCAGTCCCAGACCTCGGCGAGGAGCTGCTCACGGGAGAGCACCGCGCGCGGGGTGTTCGCCAGGCAGACCAGCAGGTCGAACTCGGTGGGTGTGAGGTGCACGTCCTCCGAGCGCACCCGCACCCGGCGCTGCGCGTGGTCGATCTCCAGCTCGCCGAGCCGCAGGATCCCGCTGCGCGGCGTGGTCGCGGCGATCGCGGCCCGCTCCACCCGGCGCAGCAGCACATGCACGCGTGCCGCGAGCTCCCGCATGGAGAACGGCTTGGTCATGTAGTCGTCGGCGCCCACGCCGAGCCCGACCAACATGTCGGTCTCGTCGTCGCGCGCGGTGAGCATCATCACCGGCACCGGGCGGGCGGCCTGCACGCGACGGCAGACCTCCAGGCCGTCGAAGCCGGGCAGCATGATGTCGAGGATCAGCAGGTCGGGCTGCCAGGCCTCTGCCGTGTCGACGGCCGCCGGGCCGTCGCCCGCCGTTTGCACGAGGAATCCCTCGGCGCGCAGGCGGGCCGCGATGGCGTCGACGATCGTCGGATCGTCCTCGACCACCAGGACGCGCCGCTGCGCGCCCGGTGCGGCGGTCGCCGTGCTGTTGTGTGCGGTGTGTGTCTGCTCCATCGCCCGCCCCTGAGTGTGCTTTCCGGAACCAGTGGGGTGATCCCATGTCTGCGCATGACTGCGGTTGACGCGTAAATGATCGGCGTCAGGGGTGCAGCGTACGGGGAGTCACCGCGGCTTTGCTATCCAGGCCGGACGGCGAGATGCACGACGTCCGGCACTCCTCGGGCAACGGGGATCTCTTCGGTACGCACCTGCCGGAACCCGGCATTCCGCAAGGTTCCCTCGAATTCCGGAGAGGGCCGGGCAGACCAAACGGCCAGTACGCCGCCCGGTCTCAACACCCGTGCGCAGTCCGCGAGTCCGTCGGGGGAGTACAGGCTTTCGTTGCCCTCGGTGACGGTCCAGTCGGGCCCGTTGTCGATGTCCAGGCATACCGCGTCGAATGTGTCATGGGTCTCATGGACGTAGGCGAGCAGATCCGCTGCCACGATCCTCGACCTGGGGTCGGCGATCGCCGGCCCGGACAGCGCGGCCAGCGGGCCGTCGAGATGCCAGTCGATCACGGCCCCCTCGCGCTCCACGACCGTGACCTCGCCCCAGTGCGGGTCGGCGACCGCGTGGGCGAGCGAGAAGCCCACGCCCAGGCCGCCGATCAGCAGACGGGGAGCCGCGCGGTCGTCGAGCGCCGCACGTGCCGCCTCCACCAGAAGACGCTCCGAGCGGCCGTCGGAGGTGTCCATCAGGAAGCAGCCGTTGGCGATGATCTGGAGCAGCTTCCCGTGCCGGCGCAGGACCACCTCGCCGTAGGGGCCCTCGCGACGATCCAGCACTTCCGGGGCGTCGGGCATGTCGTACGGGAGAGGCATGCGTCCATCCTGGCAGTCCGCCGACGGCCGGGCGAGGGAAATCCGTGTGCGGCGGGTGCAGTTGACGTACGGACGTTCGAGCCGGGTTCGGGTCGCATGAGAATCACCCGAGAGGAGTCTCAGAGGTTTCTGTGAATCGGCCCAGGCGTGGCGCGGATCACAGACAGCGGGCGTGCGGGGCGCGAAGGGTGGGGGGTGAAACGGAAGGAGCGCCTCAGGTGGAACGCACGACCTCACCCACGAGCCCGCCCCTGCCCGGCGTCGCGGAACTGCCCGACGCCGCCGGTCTGCTGGACGGCATCCCCGGCCAGCGTGGCGCGCGGCCCGTCCCGCCGCTCGTCGAACGGCCCGGGGAACGGTGCGCAGCAGGCCCGGCCGAGCCGCCCGTGCGGACCGGCGCCGCCCCGCGTCCCCGCCTCCGGGCCGGATTCCGCGTGCGGGTCCCCGTGCCCTTCACCCTCGCCTACGCCGCCGTCCTCGCCTTCACCTCGTACGTCGCCGCGCACGCCGACCCCGCCCTGGTGTACGCCCTGTACCAGGGCTCCAGCACCGATGTGGCGCATCTGCTGCAGACGCCGGCGCTCGTCCTGACGGCCAGCGCGCTGTGGGTGGCGGGCGGCTTCGCCTCGCCCTTCACCCTCGGTTTCGTGGTCGTCCTCAGCACGCTGGAGCGGCGGATCGGCGGGGCCCGCACGGCGGTCGTCTTCCTGCTCGGACACATGCTGGCCACTCTCGCGACCGAGGTCCCGGTGGGTCTGGCCGTGCTGGTGGGGCGGCTGCCCGACAGTTCGCTCCACCGCCTCGACTACGGCATCAGCTTCGGCGTCGCCGCGAGCGTCGGAGCGCTGGCCGGACTGCTCGGGCCGTGGCTGCGCGGGCCCCTGCTCGTCGCGTTCGGCGGGATGCTGCTGCAGGATCTGATCGCCTACACCGACCCGCTGACCAACTGGGGCCATCTGATCGCGCTGGCGATAGGCGTCGCCCTCTGGCCGTGGGTCCGGCGCTGGGACCTGACGGGCCGGGCGGCCCGCCCTCGGCGGGCGGCGTCGCTGCCCGCGGCGTGAGCGCGGCGCGTGGCCGGCTCGTGAGCGCCCGGCCGATGCCGGGGGCGGACATGTTCCGGTGGGGCGGGCCCCGGTCGTCGACGTCGGGCGGGCCTCAGTCGTTGAACCGGACCGTGCCGTCCTCGCACAGGGTCGGGTGGAGCTTCATGGGACCGTACTCGTCCACGTCGGACGGGCGGGGCGGTTCGGGGCCGTCGGGGCCCAGCCGGATCATCCGTTCGACGCGGCAGACCCGGAACAGCCGGCCCTCCACGCTCGCCTCGTCCGCCCGGCCGGCCGCCCTGAACGCCTCGGCGGCCCGCGCGTAGAGGGCCTTCTTGCGCTCGTCGAAGCGGTAGAGCATCGCCCAGACCCGGGCCATCCCCTCGTACAGCGCGCGGCGCGCCTCGTGCGGGGTCGCGGCCAGCGAGCCGAACGGCGTCCAGTCCGTGCCCTCGCGCTCCGCCACCGAGAAGCCGACCGGCAGCCGGACCACGTCCGGATGGGTCAGCGCCGCCCGTGCGGAGTCCTCGCGGACGTCGGCGGGGAAGCGGGCGCCCGTGTACGTGAAGTCGCGCAGTCCCAGCCGCAGGGCGCCCGCCATCGGCCCCTCGTCCCGGCCGGGGTCGAGAGCGAAGCCCACGTCCGGCGACGGCGCGGCGCCCGGGTCCTCCCACGACGCGCCCGGGCCCTCCGGGTCGGTGGGCCGGGGCGGCTCCAGCCCGTCGTCGCCGGTCCGGGCGAACTCGTCGCCGCGCACCACCCGGTAGCGCACCCCCAGGGCCTCGACCTCGTCCGCGGGAGCCCGTTCCAGCACCGCGACCGCGGTCAGCAGCTCGCGCCGCACGGCCGGATCGCCGGCCCCGTCCTTCGCCTGGAACCACAGGTGCGAGTTGAGCCCGTCCCGGGCCTGCTGGGGCATGCCGTCCACGACCGGCTTCAGCAGACGCCAGCACGGCCCGTCGGCGGCCGGGTCCAGGGCGGCGACGCCGAAGACGGGCCCGCGCAGCGCGATGTGCGGATAACGCCTGGAGGCCTCGACGGCGTCCGCCTCGGTCACCCAGGCGACGGGGTCGTCGCGGAGGACCAGCTCCGCGTGGAGGGCGTCGAGACGTCGCTTCCAGTCATCGGTCATAAGCGCATTGTGGTCGGGGCGAAGGGCCGCTTCGGGGTGAATGCCGGAAGTGGGCGGGGTACGGGCAGGGGGCGCGAGGGGCGCGGCCCGTCGTGCGGCGGTAGGGGGTGCGCCCCCTGGGTCGGCGGAGGCCGTACCTGTGCGTCCCCCGTGAACTCCGCGCTCGCCGGCGACGACTCGCGCACCGCGCGGCAGGCTCGTACAGTGCCCGCCCCCCGGACGTCCGGCGTGCCCCGCCGGAGCGGTGTTGATCGCCCACAGCGAACGGCGCGGCCTACGGGGAACATTCCAGGGCTCAGGTGCATTGAGTCGGCATAGCTCAACTTGACTGCCGAAGGGGAGATCATGGCATCGACGTCCGCTCCGCTCACTCTGCCCGTGCTGCCTCTTGATGACGAGGTCGTGCTCCCCGGCATGGTGGTTCCGCTGGACCTCAACGACGCCGACGTACGCGCGGCGGTGGAGGCCGCCCAGGCCGCCGCCCGTTCAACACCGGGCAAGCCTCAGGTACTCCTCGTGCCGCGTGTCGACGGCACGTACGCGAGCACCGGTGTGCTCGGCACCGTCGAACAGGTCGGCCGGCTGGCCGACGGCGACCCGGGCGCGCTGATCCGCGGCCGCGGCCGCGTGAAGATCGGCGCCGGCACCACCGGGCCCGGCGCGGCGCTGTGGGTCGAGGGGACGAAGGCCGACCAGACCGTCCCCGAACCGCTGCCCGGTCATGTCGCCGAACTCGTCAAGGAGTACAAGGCGCTCGCCACCGCCTGGCTGCGCAAGCGCGCCGCCTGGCAGGTCGTCGACCGCGTCCAGGCCATCGACGACGTCTCCGCGCTCGCCGACAACTCCGGCTACTCGCCGTTCCTCACCACCGAACAGAAGGTGGAGCTCCTGGAGACCACCGACCCGGTGGCCCGTCTGAAGCTCGCCGCCCAGCAGCTGCGCGACCACCTCGCCGAACAGGACGTCGCCGAGACGATCGCCAAGGACGTCCAGGAGGGCGTCGACAAGCAGCAGCGGGAGTTCCTGCTGCGCCGCCAGCTCGAAGCCGTCCGCAAGGAGCTGCGCGAGCTCAACGGCGACGGCAAGGACGCGGCCGAGGAGTCCGACGACTACCGGGCCCGCGTCGAGGCCGCCGACCTGCCCGAGAAGGTCCGCGAGGCCGCCCTCAAGGAGGTCGACAAGCTGGAACGCTCCAGCGACCAGTCGCCCGAGGGCTCCTGGATCCGCACCTGGCTGGACACCGTCCTCGAACTGCCCTGGAACGAGCGCACCGAGGACCGGTACGACATCCAGGACGCCAAGTCCGTCCTCGACGCCGAGCACGCGGGCCTGGAGGACGTGAAGGAGCGCATCACCGAGTACCTGGCCGTGCGCAAGCGCCGCGGCGAGCGCGGTCTGGGAGTGGTCGGCGGCCGGCGCGGCGGCGCGGTCCTGGCCCTCGTGGGCCCGCCCGGCGTCGGCAAGACCAGCCTCGGCGAGTCCGTCGCGCACGCCATGGGCCGCAAGTTCGTCCGCGTCGCCCTCGGCGGCGTCCGCGACGAGGCCGAGATCCGCGGCCACCGCCGTACGTACGTCGGCGCGCTGCCCGGCCGGATCGTGCGGGCGATCAAGGAGGCCGGGTCGATGAACCCGGTGGTGCTCCTCGACGAGATCGACAAGGTGGGCTCCGACTTCCGGGGCGACCCGGCTGCCGCCCTCCTCGAAGTGCTCGACCCGGCGCAGAACCACACGTTCCGCGACCACTACCTGGAGGTCGAGCTCGACCTGTCGGACGTGGTGTTCCTGGCCACCGCCAACGTGCTCGAAGCCATCCCGGAGGCCCTGCTCGACCGCATGGAGCTGGTCCGCCTCGACGGCTACACCGAGGACGAGAAGGTCGTCATCGCCCGCGACCACCTGCTCCCGCGCCAGCTGGAGCGCGCGGGCCTCGAGGCGGACGAGGTCACCCTCGAGGAGAGCGCGCTGCGCAGGCTCGCCGGCGAGTACACCCGCGAGGCGGGCGTGCGCACCCTGGAGCGGTCCATCGCGCGGCTGCTGCGCAAGGTCGCGGCCCAGCACGAACTGGGCGAGCGGAAGCTGCCGTTCACCATCGGGGGCGAGGATCTGCGCGGCCTGATCGGCCGGCCGCACCATGTGCCCGAGTCCGCCCAGGACCCGGCCGAGCGCCGGACCGCAGTCCCCGGTGTCGCGACCGGTCTCGCGGTCACCGGCGCGGGCGGCGACGTCCTGTACGTCGAGGCCTCGCTGGCCGACCCGGAGACGGGTGCGGCGGGCCTGACCCTGACCGGTCAGCTCGGCGACGTGATGAAGGAGTCGGCGCAGATCGCGCTCAGCTTCCTGCGCAGCCACGGGGCCGAACTGGAGCTGCCGGTGGGCGACCTGAAGGACCGGGGCGTGCACATCCACTTCCCGGCGGGCGCGGTCCCCAAGGACGGTCCGAGCGCGGGCGTCACCATGACGACCGCCCTCGCGTCCCTGCTGTCCGGCCGGCTCGTCCGCACGGACGTGGCGATGACCGGCGAGGTGTCCCTCACCGGCCGGGTCCTGCCGATCGGCGGCGTGAAGCAGAAGCTGCTGGCCGCGCACCGGGCGGGCGTCACCACCGTCATCATCCCCAAGCGCAACGAGCCCGACCTGGACGACGTGCCCGCGGAGGTGCTGGACACGCTCGACGTCCACGCCGTCACGGACGTCCGCCAGGTGCTGGAGCTGGCGCTCGCGCCCGCCGCGAACGGCGCGACGCCGGAGGTTCCCGTGGCGGCGTGACGGACGCCGTGGGAGGGACGAGGGCCCGGGACCCGTGGGGACCGGGCCCTCGTCATGCCCGTGGGCGGCCCTGCGAGCCGCCGCCGGGCACTGGCTGCGAAATACTGAGGAGCTGCGCCGATGGCGGCGACCGGCGAACAAAAGCAGAGGTGCTGACGTGCACGAGGACACAGACGGCGACGGACGCGGGGACGAGTCCGGCGCGCCGTCGCGCGGGGTGGAGCGGGACGACCGGGAGTTCCTGTCCCTGGAGCGGGAGCTGACGGTGCTGTTCCGCCGGGCCCGCGCCAACCAGGGGGAGATGGCCCGCGAGGTCCATCCGGACCTGGAGTCCGCCGCCTACGGGCTCCTCGTCCGGCTGGAGGAGTGCGGCCGGCAGCGGGCCACCGAGCTCGCCGCCTACATCGGCGTCGGCAAGGCCACCATGTCGCGCCAGCTGCGTGCCCTGGAACAGCTCGGCCTCGTCGCGCGCGCACCGGACCCGGCGGACGGCCGGGCCTGGCTGGTCGACCTCACCGAGGAGGGCCGCACCCGGGTGAGCCGGGTCCGCGAGGCCCGCCGTGAGCGGTACGTCAGCCACTTCTCCCACTGGGACCGCGTCGAGGTCGAGGAACTGGCACGACTGCTGCACCAGCTGAACCGGGGCATGGAGAAGTAGCCCCACCGGGCCGAGGCCGCCGGGCCGAAGCGGTCGGGTTCGGGGTCGCCGTGGCGGGTCCGGGCGGCCCGGTCACGGCTCCACGCACACCACCGTCGCGTCGTCGTGGGTCTTCGCCCGGCCGAGCAGGGGACGTCCGGCCGCCTCGTCCGCCCGCTCCAGCTCCCGCACCCGCTCCACGAGGGCCCGCGCCCCCTGCTCGCCCACCAGGGCGAACAGATCCCCCCAGTCGCCCTGGCGGAACAGCTCCGCCCAGCGCCCGGCCCCGTCCGACAGGGCGGCGAGCGAACGGACCTCGCCACGCGGCACGGACCCCGTCACCGCGCGGGCCGCCACCGACGGATCGGCCGCCGCCGTGAAGAAGCCGCCCTCCCGGTTGCGCAGCGTGCCGTCGACGACGTCGGCGCTGCGCAGCAGGGCGCGCGGCACACGGGCCAGCCGGTCGTCCTGGACGGCGGTCACCGCGCCGTCGGGTGAGGCGAGCAGCAGCGTCGCGTCGCACAGGACCAGGTACTCCACCGTCCGCGGCGACCAGCGCGCCAGGACCGCCGTCGCCTGAGGCGTGCGCGGGTGAGAAAGGTCACAGGTTTCCGCATGGGCCTCGGCGGTACGTGCGATGGCGAGGGCGAGCGCCCCGGCCAGCGGAACATCCGTGAGCGAAACGGTCAGTTCGGTCAGGGCGCCGCCCAACCGTGCCGTGAACCAGGGGACCGAATGCAGACAGCCCCCGCCGTCCCTCGGCGGAGTCACCCCGTCCAGGAGGACGAGCGAACCTCCCTGCCCGGAGGCGGCGAGCCCGACACCCGCGAAGTCCTCGTTGGGGCGGGCCCGATCGCCGGCCTCCGACACAAGTTCCGTACGCATCCGGCCAGTCTGCACGAGCCCTTCACAGCCTTCGCGAAAGGCTGGCAACACGCGCCGAACGGGTACGCCGTCGCAGGTCAGACGCCTGTTTTGGGCGGGAATGAAGCACTCCGGGAACGCGTGTCGGCGAATACTGCCAAAGCCCGCCGCCCACGTCCAACCGGCCGACCGGACGGGGTTGCTGCACGCGCCAGAGGAACTTGCCCGCCAACTCCCCTCCGATGTTCACTCCTTCGGGTGGCGGGGCCGACGATGCGCGGCCCCTGCCCACCGGCACTGGGAGGGTCGGGAGCCGTACCGGACGTAGGCGTCAGTTGACAGAGCGTCACATCCGGCCCCTGGAACACGAGTCAGGAATGCGAGCACCGGTGCAGAAGACGCGGCCTCGGCGTACAGGCAGGCAGACGGCCTCCGAGGGGGGCGCGGAGCGCACCCCCGTCGGCAAGGGCCGTCCGACCCATGTGCGCAACCGGCTGATCGTCGCGGTGGCCGTGGTGGCCGCCGCCATCGCCGGCGCCGGCGCACCCTCCGTCCTGGCCGCCTCCGGCCAGCTGAAGGACTCCCAGGACCTGGTCACCCTGGCCGAGCAGACCCAGGACGCCCTCGCCCTCGCCCGGTCCCTGGCGGACGAGCGCGACGAGGTCACCGCCTACGTGGCGGCCGGGCGCGTCAAGTCCAGGGCCCCTTCCACGCAGAGCAGCACCAAAGTGGACCTCCAGGTGCGCGAGCTGACCGCCGAGACCGACGTCTCCGCCGCACTGCGCGCCGCCCTCGCCGCCGTCCCTTCCGCGCGGCGGTCGGCCCTCACCGGCAAGAACACGGCGCTGCAGGCGCACCAGGACTACTCCGAGGCGATCGCCGCGCTCCATGCGCTCGTCGACCGGCTGGCGGAGGACACGCCGCCGCGCGCGGGATCCGGCGCGTACGCCTTCGCCGAACTCGACACCGCCGTCCAGCAGGCCGCCGCGACCCGCGGACTGCTGCTCGCGGCGCTCAGCGTGCCGACCACCACCGAGACGGACTACGACCCCGTCACCGGCCGGACGAGCACCGAGAAGGTCTCGAGCGACGCCGACGCCGCCCAGCGCGACGCCCTCACCGCCGCCGCACAACAGGCACGGCTGCGCTCCGACGCGGCCCTCGCTGACTTCCGCGAGGGCGCGCCCCAGGAGGCGCTGGCCTCCTACGACTCCACCGTCACCGGCGGCGACGTCGACACCGCCGAGGCCTATCTCGCGTCCCTCACCGACCAGCCCAGGCTGAGCGACCGCGAACTCGGCACCGGCGTCAGGAAACTGGACGTCGCGCTCTCCGCCCGCCTCGACCTGATGCGCGGGGCCGAGGCCTCCCTGTACGGCCACCGCGCGGAGGACCTCGCCCGGCTCCGCGACGACGACGTCACCGGCCTGGAGATCCGCGTCGCCGTCCTCGGCGCGCTGATGCTGCTCGCCGTCGCCGTCGCCACGGGCATGGCACGCAGCCTCACCCGCCCGCTGTCCGTGCTGCGCCGCGGATCGGCCAGGCTCGCGGAGGCGGAACACCCGGCGGCCGAGGAACCGATCGGGTTCACCGGCCGCAACGACGAGTTCGCCCAGGTCGTGCGGTCCGTCAACGCCCTGCACGAGCACGCCGCGACCCTCCACGAGCGGGTCGCCACGCTGGAGTCCGACCGCAAGCACCTCGTCGGGCAGCGCCAGCGGATGGCCGACGCCCGGGAGGAGCTGCGCGCCGAACTCGGCGACGCGGCGGCCCAGCTGGACGGCCTGCGGGACAGCATCAGCGGCACCTTCGTCAACCTCGCCCTGCGCACCCTGGGCCTGGTGGAGCGCCAACTCGCCGTCATCGAGGGTCTGGAGGAGCGCGAGCAGGACCCTGACCGGCTGGCCACCCTCTTCAAACTCGACCACTTCGCCACGGTCATGCGCCGGCACAGCGAGAACCTGCTGGTGCTGGCCGGCACCGAGCACGTCCAGCAGCACGCGGGCCCGATCCCGCTGGTGGACGTGGTCCGCGCAGCGGTCAGCGAGATCGAGCGCTACGAGCGCGTCCGGATCTCCGCGCTCCCGCCGCACGCACATGTGGCGGGCTTCGCCGCGGACGACCTCTCGCACCTGCTGGCCGAGCTGATGGAGAACGCCACCTCGTTCTCCCCGCCGGACCTGCCGGTCGAGGTCTCCGGCTGGCTCCTGGAGAACGGCGAGGTCATGCTCTCCGTCCAGGACGAGGGCATCGGGATCACGGAGGACCGGCTGAGCCGCCTCAACGCCCGCCTCGCCGAGTTCGACCCCGCGACGCCGTACGACCAGGAGGGCGAGGACGGTCTCGGTCTCGGCCTGTACGTGGTGGCCCGGCTCGCCCACCGGCACGGGGTGCGGGTGCGGCTGCGCGAACAGAAGCAGGGCGGAGTGGCGGCGGTCGTCGTCCTGCCGGCCCCGCTGCTGGCCGCCGCCCCGGCCGCCGCGATCCCGGCGACGTCCCCGGCCTCGGCCGCCGCCCAGAGCTTCACCCTCCCCGGCGCGGACGCGGAGGCCAACTCCAACGTCCTGCCCGGCCGTTCGCCGTCCGCGGACCCGCTGGTCGCCCTGGCGGAGCGGACGGTCCGGGAGGCACGCCCTCCGGCGGGGCAGACGCCCGAGCCCACGCCGGCGCCCGAGGCCGCTCCGGCGCCCGAGCCCGCGCACGACGAGCCCGCGCACGTGCAGCCGTCCGAGTCCCTCGCCGCGCCCGCGCCCGTGTCGACGCCGACGGCGGATCCGGCGGCGCAGCCGCCCGTGGAACGGCCCGCCGAGACGACGATGGAACTCCTGCTGCCGATCCCGCCGGACTCGCCGGACGCGGGGGAGGAGAGCACCCGGCGGCGGAACGACGACCCCGCACCCGCCGGGGAGAAGCCCGCGGTACCGGCCGCGCGACCGGCCCCGGCCGCTCCGGTGACGCCCGGGGCCCGGCCGGAACCCCGCACCTCGACCGACACCGAGAACGAGAACGACACCGAGAACGACACCGACACCGCCCTCGACACCGAAGCCGAAGCCGAGCACACCCGCACCCCCGACGCCCCGGAAGAGCTCGTCACCGACAAGGGCCTCCCGAAGCGCACGCCCAGGATCACCGCACCCGCACAGGCCCCGCGCCGGCGGACCGCCTCCGTCGACGCGGACGCCCTCCGCCGCCGTCTGGGCGGCTTCCGTCGGGGGGCGGAGGCCGGTTACCGCGACGTCGAAGCGGAGATCGCCGAACGAACGGGCCAGAACCGGGTCCCGTCACCTTCTGCGGAACCGGACGCACCGCGTCCAGCAGCTCAAGAAGTACACGCACACGCCGAAGAAGACACGGGGGGCACAGTCGAGGAGGCAAGCAGTTGACCGCGCCCAGTACCTTCGCACTGAGCAGTGAAGCCCGAAACCTGCACTGGCTGTTGAGCAACCTCGTGGAGGAGGTCCCCGGCATCCAGTCCGTCGCGGTCGTCTCCTCGGACGGCCTGCTGCTGCTCTCCTCGGACCCCGGCCGCAACGCCGCGGCCCGGCAGGCCAGAGAGGCCAGGCCCTCCGGACCCCGGGGGTCCTCGGCGGATCTCGCCACCATCGTCTCCGGCATCGGCAGCCTCACCATCGGGGCCGCCAAGCTCATGGAGTTCGGCGGGGTGAAGCACACCATGGTCGCCATGGAGGAGGGCAGCCTCTTCGTCATGTCGATCAGCGACGGCTCGCTCCTCGGCGTGCACGGCTCCGCCGACTGCGACATGAGCGTGGTGTCGTACCACATGGCGCTCTTCGTGGGCCGCGCCGGACACGTGCTCACCCCGGAACTCCGCAGCGAGCTGCGAAAATCCCTGGAGTCCGAGACGACCGGGAGTCTGCGATGAGCACGGGCCCGAAGAACGTCAGGCAGCAGCTCCCCGTCCGCGGCGGCGACCGCAGGCCGGCCCGTGTGCGCCCCTATTCGCTCACCGGCGGCCGCACCCGCTTCGGTCACGTCCTCCTCGTCGAGACGTTCGTGGCGGCGCTCGAGGCCCCCGAAGAACGGCGGGAGTTGACGGGAGGGTCGCTCAAGTCGACCGTCATGCCCGAGTTGCGGGCCATCGTCGAACTGTGCCGCCGGATGCGCACGGTGGCCGAGATCGCCGCGTTGCTGCGGATGCCGCTCGGCGTGGTCCGGGTGCTCCTCAGCGACCTCGCGGACCAGGGAAAGATCCGTGTGTACGGCACCGGTACCGCTCACGGTACGGGCCGTCCCGACCGCGCTCTGCTGGAAAGGGTGCTGAGTGGACTCCGTCGTCTCTGACGCCGCCTCCTCCCCCGGCGTCACCCCCGTCGTCGAACGCGACGAACCCCTGCAGCCCTGGCAGACGGACCGCACGCGAGCCCCCGTCGCCACGAAGATCGTGGTGGCGGGCGGCTTCGGAGCCGGCAAGACCACCCTGGTCGGCACCGTCTCGGAGATCGAGCCCCTCCAGACGGAGGCGCTGATGACCCAGGCGAGCGAGGAGACCGACGACCTCACCGGCACCCCGGAGAAGGTCACCACCACGGTCGCCATGGACTACGGCCGGCTCACCCTCGACGACGACCTGGTGCTCTACCTGTTCGGCACGCCGGGCCAGCAGCGGTTCTGGTTCATGTGGGACGACCTGGTGCGCGGCGCGATCGGCGCGGTCGTGCTGGCCGACACCCGTCGTCTGAAGGACTGCTTCCCCGCGCTGGACTACTTCGAGAGCTGCGGGCTGCCGTACGTGGTCGCCGTCAACCACTTCGACGGCAGTGACCTGTTCGAGCCTGCGGACGTGCGGGAGGCGCTGACGGTCCCCCCGCACATACCTGTCATGATCATGGATGCGCGACGCCGGATCTCGGTGATCGAGACCCTCCTGGCCCTGGTGGGCCACGCGCTCGACGAAACCCCCGAGTAATCCTCGTTTAGGAGCCATCCCCGCATGCGGAAGATACTCGTCGTCGGAGCCGGCCAGTCCGGACTCCAGCTCGCCCTCGGCCTCCAGTCGCACGGGTACGAGGTCACCCTGATGTCGAACCGGACGGCGGACGAGATCCGCTCCGGTCGCGTCATGTCGACGCAGTGCATGTTCCACACGGCCCTGCAGCACGAGCGCGACCTCCAGCTGAACTTCTGGGAGCAGCAGGCCCCGAAGATCGAGGGCCTCGGCGTCTCGGTCGCCGCCCCGGGCTCGCACGACCCCGGCCCCACCCAGCGCGCGATCGACTGGCTGGGCCGCCTCGACGGTTTCGCCCAGTCCGTCGACCAGCGCGTGAAGATGGCCGGCTGGATGGAGACGTTCGCCCAGCGCGGCGGCCAGCTGGTGATCCACGGCGCGGCGGTCTCCGACCTCGACTACTTCTCCCGCGCCTACGACCTCGTCCTGGTCTCCGCGGGCAAGGGCGAACTCGTCCAGATGTTCGGCCGCGACGCAGGGCGCTCCCCCTACGCCGAGCCGCAGCGCGCCCTCGCCGTCTCCTACGTCCACGGCCTGGGCCCGCGCCCGGAGCACCCGGACACCGAGGCGGTCCGCTGCAATCTGGTCCCGGGCGTCGGCGAACTGTTCGTCATGCCGACGCTCACCACCTCCGGTCGCGCGGACATCCTGTTCTGGGAGGGCATACCCGGCGGCCCCCTGGACGCCTTCAACGGCGTCAAGGACCCGGCGGAACACCTCTCCCTGACCCTGGAGCTCATGGAGAAGTTCACGCCCTGGGAGTACGCGCGGGCCACCCGGGTCGAATTGACCGACGCCGGCGGCACCCTGGCCGGCCGCTATGCCCCCACCGTCCGCAACGCCGTCGGCCGCCTCCCCGGCGGCGGTCTGGTGCTGGGCGTCGCGGACGTCGTCGTCGCCAACGACCCCATCACCGGCCAGGGTTCCAACTCGGCCGCCAAGTGCGCGGCCGCCTACCTCGCGTCGATCCTCGAGCGCGGGGAGAAGGAGTTCGACGAGGAGTGGATGCGCGCCGCCTTCGACCGGTACTGGGACACCGCGCAGCACGTCACCAAGTGGACCAACGCGATGCTGGGCCCGCCGCCGGAGCACATCGTCAACCTGCTGGGCGCGGCCGGACAGCTGCCGCCCGTGGCTGATCGTTTCGCCAACGCCTTCAACGACCCGGCGGACTTCGAGAACTTCTTCTACGAGCCGGAGAAGACGGCCGCCTATCTGGCGGAGGTCAGCGGGGCCTGAGGAAGCGGGTGGCGGGAATTCACGCAACGGCCGTGAGGGGGACCGGCCGCGGTGCCATACTCGCCCGATGCCGTTTCTTGAAGACAAGTTTGCCGGCCTGCACCGTGTCGGAACACGTTCCTTCGGCGAGACCGAGCGCAACCTCGTCGGAGTGAACGGCCCGCACGTCCTGCCCCACAACGAGACCGGAGTGATCGGCTGGGGCACCTCGTGGCGCATGCAGGGGTATCTGCTGATGGCCCGGCGCACCGGCCGGCCCGACTACGCCGAGCGGCTCGCGGAACTCGTCGACCAGGTCCTCCTGGCGCGCGACGACCTCCGCGGCGTGAGCGACTTCCGCGGCCGCAGCCTGCCGGTGTGGAGCACCGCCCACAAGTTCACCGCCGCCTCCGTCGTCCTGCACGACACGGACGGCCGGCCCGCCCTCGAGATCACGGTCTGTCCGCCGCACGCCAGAACCGCCAGAGTCGCCGTCCACCCGGACGGCGACCGGCACTTCCGCATATCCGTGACGGGACCCCAGCGGACGGACGTCGAGGTGTCGGGGCTCAGCCTCGACCCGCTGGACGACCGTCGCGCGGACCGGGTCCTGTACGCCGCGTACGAGCAGCGCACCGCGGTCACCGCCCGGCTGCTGCCGTCCGACCCGCCGGCCCGCGGCCCCCGACGACCGCGTCCCGGCGTCTACGCCGCACGGCCCGCCATGGTCTCGCTCGCCGCCCAGACCGGCATGATCACCTATCCCATGGCCGGTCTGGCCCGGCTCGCCCGTGAACGCCCGGAGGCCGTGCCCGCCGCGGTGCGCGGACGCGTCGACGGCTACCTCGAGGCGGTGGACCGGGCGATGCGCGTCCACGACGAGCAGTGGGGCGCCACGGACGACGGGCATGGCTTCTACCGCTGGCTGCCCGACGAACCCGTCTCCTTCGCGGGGGCCGAGCTGCCCACCAACGAGTTCCTCGCGATGGGCCGCACCGCCGTCCAGCTCGCCGTGGTCACCGGCGAGGCCCGCTGGCGCGACCGCGCCGCCGCGATGGCCCGCGCCCTGCACCGGGACCTCGCGGTCTCCGACGGTGTGGCCGTATGGCCGTACTGGCCCGGCTACGGCCGCGTGTACCAGGGGTGGGAGGCGACCGGCTCGCCCGAGACCGACGGCTCCGGCGTCCGCCCCTCCTACCGCGCGGTCACCGTCCCCGAGGACGTCACGCACGCCCTGATCGACATCGACTTCCTCTGCCTCTACCACGACGCCCCGGGCCTTCCCGAGGTCTTCACCCAGGCCGACATGAGGGCGGTGGCGAACACCTTCACCCGCAACGTCGTCGAGCGCCGCGGCCGCGGCCGCACCCTGCGGATGCGGCACGACGTCGGCGGCGAGGGGCGGCGCGGCACCGACCGGGAGCAGGCCCACGTCGCCGCCTGGCTCCCGCTGCGCCGCTGGTCCCGTGAGGTGCCCCGGCTCGTCCGCGCGATCCGGCCGGCCACGCCGCCGCTCCCGTTGATGGGCGTGGACTCCTACTGCGCCGCTCTCCTGACGTCCTGACCCGCCGTTGCGTGCGGCCCGGCGTGCGGACCCGCCGTCGCCGTGCCGCGGTCCTTCGGAGGTGCGGAGCGCCCCGGGGACGCCCCCGGACGGCCCGGGCGCACCGCTCCCAGCACCGGAAAGGACGCGATCGGCGAGATCGTGACGCTCTCGCCGGTCCTCGGCGCCTGGACCACCCTCCCCCCGCCCAGGTACAGCGCGACATGGGTGGCCTCGGGGAAGTAGACCACCAGGTCGCCGGGGCGCAGCTCCTTCAGCGGGATCCGCGGCAGGCGCGCCCACTGCTCCTGGCTGGTGCGGGGGATCGGGGTCCCGGCGTGTCCCCAGGCCTCGGACGTCAGGCCCGAGCAGTCGTACGACCGGGGGCCCTCCGCGCCCCATTCGTAAGGCTTCCCGATCTGCCGTACCGCGTACCGGACGGCCCGTTCGCCCTCCTTCGACGGCTTGCCGTCGTCCGTGCCGAGCGCACCGGAGGCGACCAGCCTCTGCTGCGCCTGCGCGACGCCGTCCCTCTCCAGCCGCTCCAGAGCGGCGAGCCGGTCGGCGGTGAGCGAGGCCAGCAGTTTCTCGACGGCGGCCAGCCGCCCGCGTACGGCGTCGCGCTCCTTCTTCCTGCGCGCCGTCAGGGTGAGCTGCGCGTCGAGGACGGCCCGCGCCCGGCGTGCCAGAGCGTCGGCCCGGCGTTCGCCGCTCGCCAGCCGGCCGACCGTCACGGCCCGCTCGCGCGCCAACTGCCCGATCAGATGCCCCTGGTCGAGGGCGTGCTGCGGATCGCGGGCGAGCAGCAGCCGCAGGTACGCGGAGATCCCGGTGCTGCCCTGGTACTGCTGGCGGGCCAGCCGTCCGGCCGCTGCCCGGCTGTCGTGCAGCGACAGCCGGGCCCGCACCAGGCCGGCGTCCAGCCGTCCGGTCTCGGCGCGCCGCCGCACGAGCTGCTCCTCGGTGGCGTTGTAGGCCTCGGCGGCCTGTTCGGCCTCGCGGTACAGCCGCTGAAGCTCCGTCAGGAGCTCGGCGGTGGTCCGCTCCCCGCCGTCCTCCCCTGCGCCGCCGCCCCGGTCCGCGCCGCCGGGAACGCCCTCGTCCGTGCTCCCGTCGGCGTCCGTGTTCCCCGCGGCGTCCTGCGCCTCGGCGGCCGGTGGAGTGCTCGGAGCCGGGAGCGTCGGCGCGGCCGCCGTCGGCATGCCCGGTTCCGTCGGCTCCTGCGCGGCCGCTGCGCTCGCCGGGGCCAGCACGGTCTGGGCGGCGAGCGCCGCCGTGGCGACCGTACAGGCCAGACGCAGCAGTCTTCCTGACACGTCATCACCTCCGCTGCGGGGTGGCCCCTCCATCCCGCAGGGCGAGCTTCGGACGGATCCGCGCGGTCCGCGCGCCGAGCGTGCGCGGTTCGGCGCAACGAGGTCACCCGTCGGCGTCGTCCCGCCGTCCGTCCGGCGTGGCGTCGGGCGTGGCGTCGGGTGTGGCGTGGCGTGTGGCGTCAGGCCTGCCGACGGTCGTGGGGCCGGGCGTCGCGTCGGGCTTCGACCAGGGCCAGCGCGGCCGTCCGGTGTCCTTCCCCTCGGGATCGAACGCGTACTTCCAGCCCTGGGGCAGCCCGAGCCGCTTGCTGTGGCCGCGGGGCGCTCGCCGGTAGACCAGGACGGTGGGCGGGCCGCCGGCCGGGTCCGGGACGGGGATGCGGTACGTCTTCGGCGGGTGCCCGGTCGGGCCCAGGAGCACGGGCAGCACCCGGCCGTCCATGGGGCCGCCCTCGAAGGGGGTGTCTTCGCTCTTCACGCCACCAGTGTCGATCAGGTCTCCGCGGCCAGCGCACCCCGGACCAGTTCGGCGGTCTGCGGGTCCCGGGCGGCGGTCACCATGAGGACGGCGACGAACTGGTCGACGAGCCAGTCCCGCAGCTCGTCGGCGGGCGGCTGCTTGTCCTCGTCGAGCCAGATCAGCGAGGCCGCCTCGACCGCGGTGATCCACATCCGCACGGTCATCCGCAGCCGCGGTCCGGGTCCGGCCACCCCGAGGTGGCTGTAGATGGCCTCGGCGGCGGCCCGGCGCACGCCGTCCACGATGGCCGTCGTCCGGGACGTCTCGACCACGCTGCCGCCCTGGAGCAGGGCGCTGAAGCCGGCGTCGTGGCGGCCGACGAAGGTCAGATAGCGGTCGAGGACGCGGGCGAGGCGGGGGAGGAGGGGCCCGTCGTGGGGCTCGTCGAAGCAGTGACGCAGCTCGTCGGCGGCGGAGTGCAGGGCGGCCTCGTACAGCTGCTGCTTGC
Organism: Streptomyces sp. SAS_272; assembly: GCF_052543235.1. Lineage (NCBI taxonomy): Bacteria > Bacillati > Actinomycetota > Actinomycetes > Kitasatosporales > Streptomycetaceae > Streptomyces > Streptomyces sp. SAS_272. The sequence continues at coordinate 23,301 of NZ_JBMNDR010000066.1, forward strand.
CGCCGGGGAAGTACCGGTAGACGAGCGGCCGGGAGACTCCGGCGGCCTCGGCCACGTCGTCCAGCGAGACGTCCTCGGGGACGCGGTGCGCGAACAGCGAGAGCGCGGCCTCCAGCAGCTGGCTGCGGCGCTCCTCGACGCTGAGGCGACGGTAGGCGGGGGCGGCGGGCGTCATGACGTGCAGCGTAATCCCCCGCCCCCGGGCCGTGCCTATGCCAGGAGTCCGGACGAGCGCCACAGCCGGCGTCCGACGCCCCGCAGCACCCCGATGTCGTCCAGGAAGTCCGTCAGCCGCTTCGAGCCGGTCTGCATGACCTCCCGGCGGTGCCCGCTCGCCCGGACCTGCGCCATGGCCTCCCGCCGGTCCAGGCCGACGTTCGTGTAGACCTCCGGATTCACGAAGGCCACCGAGAACACCCGGGCGAACTCGCCCGACGTGACCCTGGTGAACTCCTGCGACCAGCGCGGGGCGGTCACCATCTGCCGGCGCAGCTCCTCGCGGGCGTAGCGCACGTGCCGGGCCTCCTCCACGACGTGGATCCGGGTGACGCCCCGGACCAGCGGCTGGACCCGCTCGTCCGGGAAGGTCAGCCGCTGCATCCAGTCGAGGACCTCCTCGCCGAGCAGCGTCGCGGTGAAGGAGCCGGGGGTGGTGGAGATCGTCTTGAAGACGCGGCCCAGGTTCTGGTGGGCCCGGCTCACCGGGTACCAGGGCGTGTCGCCGTGCGAGATCAGCCGGGCGAACATCTTCGAGTGCCGGCACTCGTCCTCTATCTCGGTGAGCGCGTACCGCACGTGCGCGCTCGTCGCCGCCTTGTCGTAGATGTGCCGGACGAGCAGCTGCATGAGGATGATCTCGAACCAGATCCCCAGCGAGGCGAGCGCGGCGGCCTCGTGCTGGGACAGCAGGATGCGCTGCTCCTCGCCCATCCGCCGCCAGAGCGGCGTGTCGTACAGCGACACGAGCTCCGGCGGCCAGAACCACTTGCCCTCCTCGAAGGGGGCGTCCCAGTCCAGCTCCTGGTCGGGGTCGAAGGAGTGCTTGGCGGAGGACGCGAGCAGCCGCTCGGCCACCTGTTCCCGGTCCTTGAGCAGGCCCAGCGCGTCCCGCAGCCCTTCCACCGCGTCGGCATCCGTGAGGGTCGTCATGCACTTATGAGACTGCTTGTCAGCAAGCCCGTCAATCCCTTGCGTGCAATTCCCTGCGCCGGGCGCCCGAGGCCCTCCGGCGCCGCGGACGCCGTCGCCCGTGCGCCCGCTCCGGCGCGAGGCCCACCTGCGCGAGAGCCGGACGCTCCCGACCTCCCCGTCTCACGAGTCGAGCACCGCCTCCATCACGGCGCGCGCGATCGGGGCCGCCATCCCGCCGCCGGTGATGTCCCCCCGGCGCGCCGACCCGTCCTCCACCACCACCGCGACCGCCACCCTCGGCTCCACGTCCCGCACGCCCTGCGCCCAGGAGACGAACCAGGCGTAGGGGATCCCGGCGTTGCCGACGCCGTGCTGCGCGGTGCCCGTCTTGCCGCCGACGATCGCGCCCGGGATCGCCGCGTTCACCCCGGTCCCCTCCCGCACCACGTCCGTCATCAGCTCGCGCATCCGCCGCGCCGTCGAGGGCAGCATCGCCTGACGCGACGGACGGGAGCCGGCGGTGGACACCGTGGCCCCGCCCCGGCGCGTCGTCCGCTCCACCAGGTACGGCGTGCGTACCTGACCGCCGTCGGCCACCGCCGCCGACACCATCGCCATCTGCAGCGGGGTGGCCCGCGTGTTGTACTGGCCGATCGAGGACAGCGCCAGCTGCGCCCGGTCGAGCGAGGTGTCGAAGGTGCTGGGCGCGACGGCGAACGGGATCCGCACGTCCAGGTCGTTGAAGCCGAACGCCTGTGCCGTCCGCGTCATCCGGGCCAGGCCGGTGTCCACGCCGAGCTTGGCGAACACCGTGTTGCACGACCACTCGAAGGCGTCCCGCAGCGGAGCGTCCTCGCAGCCGTCCCCCTCGTTCGTCAGCCGCGTCCGCGTCCCGGGCAGCCGGTAGGGCGCGGGGGAGTCGGTCGCCGCGTCCAGGTCGGTGATCACCCCCGCGTCCAGCGCCGCCGCCGCCGTGACCACCTTGAACGTCGACCCCGGCGGATACGTCTGCCGCACCGCCCGGTTGAGCATCGGCCGGTCCGGATCGCCGTTGAGCCGCGCCCAGGCCCGCTCCGCACCGGCGTCGTTCCCGGACAGCGCGGCCGGGTCGTACGACGGGCTCGACACCAGCGCCAGCACCCGGCCCGTGGACGGCTCCACCGCCGCCACCGCGCCCTTGCGCCCGTCCAGCCCCTCGAACGCGGCCCGCTGGGCCCGCGGATTCAGGGTGGTCACCACATCGCCGCCGGCCGGCCGGCCGCGGGTGACGTCGTCCCACAGGGGGAACGAGGCGAGCAGCGGGTCCGAACCGGAGAGCACGCCGTCCCCGCTGTGCTCCAGGAACGTCGTCCCGTACACCTGCGAGGCGAAGCCCGTCACCGGCGCGTACAGCGGCCCGTCGCGGTACGTGCGCTCGTAGCGCAGCTGCTCGCCCGTGTCCTGGGAGCCGGTCACCGGGACCCCGCCGACCAGGATGTCGCCGCGTGGCTGGGCGTAACGGGCGATGGCCGCCCGCCGGTTGGCCGGGTTGCCGTCGTACGCCTCGGACCGGACGACCTGGACGCGCGCGGCGTTGACCAGGAGCGCCGCCAGCAGCAGGGCGCAGAACGCGGCGGCGCGCCGGATGTACCGGGTCACCCGGGCCTCCGTGAGGTGGTGTCGTCGGCGGCCCGGCCACGGGCTGCGCCGAGCCCTTCCCGGCGTGTGTCGCGACCTGCCGTGCGGCCCGCCTCGCGACCTGCCTTGTGGCCGGCCTCGCGGCCCGCCTCGTCGTGCGCATCGGTGCGTGCCCCGTCGTACGGCCGCCGCGCCGAGTCGCTGACCCGGATCAGCAGCGCCACGATCGCCCAGTTGGTGACGACCGACGAGCCGCCCTGCGCCAGGAACGGCATCGCCATGCCGGTCAGCGGGATCAGGCCGGTCACGCCGCCCGCGATCACGAACACCTGGAGCGCCACGATCGAGGCGAGGCCGGCCGCCAGCAGCCGTCCGAAGGGATCGCGCAGTGACAGCCCGGCCCGGAAACCGCGCTCCACCAGCAGCCCGTACAGCAGAAACAGCGCCGACAGCCCCGCCAGGCCCAGTTCCTCGCCGGCCGTCGCCAGGATGAAGTCCGACTTCGCGGCGAAGCCGATGAGGACGGAGTGCCCGAGGCCGAGCCCGGTGCCGAGCACCCCGCCGGCCGCGAAGGAGAACAGCGACTGCGCGAGCTGGTTGGGTCCCTGGCCGGCGTCGATGGAGGCGAACGGGTGCAGCCAGTCCTCGACCCGGCTGTGCACGTGCGGTTCGAGACGGCCGACGGCGACCGCGCCGAGCGAGGCGAGCAGCAGGCCGACGGCGATCCAGCCGGTGCGGCCGGTGGCCACGTAGAGCATCACCACGAACAGGCCGAAGAAGAGCAGAGAGGTGCCGAGGTCCCGTTCCAGCACCAGCACGCCGACGCTCAGCAGCCAGATCGCGACGATCGGGCCGAGCACCCGCCCGGTGGGCAGCTGCATGCGTGCGAAGCGCCAGATCCGCCGGCCCGCGTACGTCAGCGCCGTGCGGTTGGCGGCCAAGTACGCGGCGAAGAACACCGCCAGCAGCACCTTGGCGAACTCGCCGGGCTGGATGGAGAACCCGGCGATCCGGATCCAGATGCGCGCCCCGTTCACCGGCGGGAAGAGGACCGGAAGGGTGAGCAGGGCGAGCGCCGCGACCACGCACACGTACGCGTACCGCTGCAGCACGCGATGGTCGCCCAGCACGGTCACCACCACGATGAAGAGCGCCACCCCGACGGTCGACCACACCAGTTGTGTGGGCGCGGCCCGGTCGCCGGGCGTCTCCAGGTCGAGCCGGTAGATCAGCACCAGGCCGATCCCGTTGAGCAGCACGGCGATGGGCAGCAGCAGCGGGTCGGCGAACGGGGCGCGCCAGCGCACCGCGAGATGCGCCAGCAGCGCGAGGACCCCGAGCCCGGCGCCGTAACCGGCGGCGCCGGGCGGGACGGCGTCGAGCTTCGCCAGGCCGACCGCGCAGTAGCCGTACACCGAGAGCAGGACGGCCAGGACGATCAGGGCGAGTTCGACGCCACGGCGCCGGGGGAGGCCTGCCGTGGGAGCGGGCGCGTCGGCCGCCACCACGGTGGTCCCCGCTCCGACTCCGGTTTTCGTCATGTCCGGAACTTACCCAAATGTGGCTCCTTGTGAGCCGTGACGGGCGGTCGTGTCAGCACGAGCGCGGCGCCGCTCCGATGGTCTCGATGTAGCGCGCCGAGCCCCAGGCCCAGGTGCCGTCCGTCAGGAGGTACCAGTGCGTGTTGCCCTGGACGTCCTGACCCGAGGTGCGGCAGAAGATGGAGACGATCTCCCCGCGGTAGGCCACCCGGATCACCTGACTCGCCCGGGTGGGCGCGCTCCGCAGCAGCAGTTCGCTCGCGGTGACCCGCCCGCGCGAACGGCGGCCGTCGTCCTGGCCGCCGGAATGGTCGCCCCCGGACTGCCACTGGCCGCCCCCGGACTGATTGCCGCCCGACTGCCACTGGTTGCCGCCCGACTGGTTGCCTCCGGACTGCCACTGGTGGCCGCTCGACTGGTTGCCCGGCTGGGTGCCGTTCTGATTGCCGCCCGACTGCCACTGGTTGCCGCCGCCGGACTGCCAGTCGTCACCGCCGTCCCCGCCGCCTGGCTGCCAGTCGTCGCCGCCGTCCCCGCCCTCGTTCTGCCAGTCGTTCGTTCCGCCCTGCTGGGCGTGGACGCCGTCCCCGCCGTCGGCGAGGGCGGGGGTGACGGCCGCGGAGGCGGCGAGGGCGCCGGCCGCGGTGACTATGGCGAGGCGGGTGAGAGCGGAGCGCAGGGACATGGCGATACCTCCATGAAGAGGGTGAAGCTGACTTATCGCCAGACTAGGAGCGGTTCGGGCACGCCGCCCGTCACGCTGCGCCATCGGGGAGGCTGCTCACGGCCGGAGGCGTCTGAGGCAGCGTCAGGGTCGCCACGGCGCCGCCGTCCGGCGCGTTGGCGAACGTCAGCCGTGCCCCCAGCACCTCCGCCTGTCCCACTGCGATCGTCAGGCCGAGTCCATGGCCCTTCGCCCCGCCCTCGGTGCGGAACCGCTGCGGCCCGTGGGTGAGGAGGTACTCCGGGTAGCCGTCCCCGTGGTCCCGCACGGCGACCACCGGCCCGTCCACCGTCACCACGACCGGCGCCCGTCCGTGCCGGCGCGCGTTGGCCAGCAGATTCCCCAGCACCCGCTCGAGGCGCCGCCGGTCGGTCTCGACGCGCGCGTCCCGGACGACGGTGACCGCCATGCCGACCGCCGCACCGCCCGAGTTCCCGGGCCTGCCCGAGCTCCCGGGACCGCCCGAGCCGCCCGGCCCTTTGGCGGCGGACGCACCGCTGGTGGCCCCCGCACCACCGGCGCCGCTCGCGCCGTCCGAGGCCTCCGCCGCCCGCACGACCCGCACCACCAGCGCCGTCAGGTCCTCGGCGTCCAGCTCCAGCCGCTCCCGTCCGGTGTCCAGCCGGGAGATCTCCAGCAGGTCCTCGGTGAGTGTGCGCAGCGCCGCCACCCGGTCGCGCACCAGCTCCGTCGGCCGTCCCGGCGGCAGCAGTTCGGCCGCCGCGTGCAGCCCGGTCAGCGGTGTCCGCAGCTCGTGCGCCACGTCGGCGGTGAACCGCTGCTCGCTCAGCAGTTTGCCCTGCAGCGAGGACGCCATCGAGTCCAGTGCGACGGCGACGGTGCCCACCTCGTCCCGCGGCCGTCCCGGTTCCTTCGTGCGCGGGTCGTTCACGCGGGCGTCCAGGTCGCCAGCGGTGATCCGCCGCGCCACCTGCGCGGTGGTGTGCAGCCGCCGTGTCACGCGGGTCACCGCGACCGCGCCGACCAGCAGCGTCGCCCCGATCGCCAGCGCCGACGACCACAGGATCGCGGTGTCCAGCGCCTCGATGGTGCGGGCGCTCTGCGAGTAGTCGACGGCGACCGCGAGGGCCCGGCCGCCGTCCACCGGGCCCGCCGCCCACATCGTGGGCCGCCCGTCGCGGTCGGCGACCATGGTGCCGCGCTCCCCGGCCGCCGCCAACGCCCGCAGCGAGACGGGCAGTCCCCGCGGGTCGACGCTCGCGCCCCACCCGAGAGAGTCCCCGGCCTCGAACGCCGCCGTCGCCTCCTTCAGCCTGGACAGCGCGAGGTGGCGGGCCTGGCCGACGGTCTGGTTCGTCACCGAGACGTGCACGAGCACGCCGAGCAGGGCGGCCAGCGCGCAGCACATCACCGTGATGAAGACGGCCGCCTTCGCGGCGAGCGTGCCGGCCCACGAGGGCACCCCCAGCCTCATCGGCCGCTCGCGGGGGAGGAGGCGGAGCGGGAGGCCGACCCCTGGGCGGACGAGGGCGCGGACGGGGACGGGGACGGGGGCGTGAGGGATGCCGTCGGAGGGTTCGTGGCTCCGGGGGTGGGGGCAGGGGTGGAGAGGGACGACCGCGGCGTGTGCTTGCGGCCGCCGGTGCGCAGCATCTCGTCGTGGGTGAGCAGCATGGCCTGCTGCTGCTGGTCCCAGGTCCACTGCAGGCGGTACTCGTACCCGGCGACCTCCGACGGCGCACGGATGATCACGGACCGCGCGGCCAGCTCGACCCCGCTGACGGCGTCCTCGTAGCCCATGATCTGCACCAGTCGGTTCTTGCGGACGGTGTAGACGCGGACCGCCGTGAGGTTCCCGGGAAGCTGACGGAAGCCCAGCGTCATGTCGTCGTGACCGTCTCCGGTGAGATCGCGGTAGTAGGCCTTGAGGACGGGGCACTCGGCAGCCTTCGCGCCGCTCCTGCCGCAGTCCGCCATCCGGCGGGCCGTCTCCGCGTACCCTCCCGCACCGTAGTCGCCCGGATTCTGGGCGATCTCCCGGCGGACCACCGTGACCGGGTTCACCGCCCGGATGTCCCCGCCGGGCACGGTGACGCCCCGCACCACCTCGGTCTCCACCTCGCCGATGTCGAAGGCGGGGCGGGATGCGGGGGTCAGATCCGGCCAGAGCCGGTCCGGACTGATCGCCGTCGGTGTGGCGCCGGCCCCCTGCAACTCCCCGGCGTCCCCGCAGCCCACGACGACGGAGCCCAGCAGGAGGACGCCGACGGAGGCGAGCGCGAACCGGGCGCGGACCGGCCCGCCGCGACGGCCGGGACCGCCGACCGGACCGCGCGGGCCGGATCGACCGGGGCCGTGCAGGCCGGACCGACCGGGGCCGTGCGGGCCGGACGGACCCTGGCCGCCGGGGCCGGCGTCGCCAGGGCCGGGATCGCCGGGACCCGGATCGCCTGGGGTGGCGGGACGACTGCGGAACACGGGACTCCTGTGACTCCTCTGGCCTACGGCCGGCGGCCACGGCTGCCGCCGGCGTCGGTACCGGCTCCCGCCCACCTTAATTCGTAAGGAAGTCCGTTTTGCGTACCGGTAGGCCGGAAGGGCGAGCCGGCGCCGAGGCGCTGACCACGGGCGAAACGATTACTCGGCCAACTCCTCGAGCAGCCGGGCCGTCGGCAGTCCCGCGCGCAGGTACTCCACGAACAGCTCGTTGTGCAGGGCCCACGGCGAGCGCCGCGACCGTATCAGCCGGATCGCGTCGTCGGCCGACGACCCCCGGCGCACCAGCGCATGGGCGACGACCAGCCCCGACCGGTTGTAGCCGCTGTAGCAGCGCACGAGGACCGTCCGCCCCTCGTCCAGCGCCTCGCCCGCGGCCTGTGCCAGCCGGATCACTCCGGCGAGCTGTGTGCCGTCCAGGGGGCCGTCGGGAATCGGCCACACATGGTGCTGCACACCGGGCCCGGGCCCGTGTCCCGGCCTGGCCCGGGTCAGCGTCTGGACGAGATCGAACTCGTCCCGCACCACGGCGAGCTCCCGCTCCCCGGAACGCCCCCGGTACCCATGGCCGCCCATCCACAGCCCGGGCACGATCTCGCTCCACGGACGATCCGGTTCCGGTACGTCGGGTCGCTTCCTGCGAGTCCGCAACGGCGCCTCCCCAAACGCGCTGCCTAGGCTCTGCCCAACTCACTCCTGGGGTAACCGCCTTCTTGCCCCGGAGCGTCCCTCCTGTTCCCATGGTCGTGGGGTGATGGTGCATGAACGGACTGCGCGTCATACCGACCTGGAGGCATGGCCGGGAGCGGCTCTACGTCTGCCTCACGGACGGCAGGAACATCGCCTGGTACGACCGTGAGGCGGCCAGGGTCAACCTGATCGCCGACGACCGCAGGGAGGACGTCCTGGAGGCCCTGGGCCCCTTCGTCACCGGCCCGGTCGCGGTCGGCCCGCCCCCCGTCCCCACGCCCGCCGAGCTGGCCCGGCTCGCCCTCCACCCGGACGACGACCTGGCGCCCAACCGCCCCGGCGAGGCCCTCCTGATCGACCTCGACCGCGAACCCGGCCCGGCCCACCGGCTGCGCACCGACCCGCGCAGGCGCTCCCTCGCGGCGGAGCAGACGGTCGGCGAGGCGCTGGACCGCCTCGACGGCGCAGGCTGGCACACGCTGCACTCCCTCCCGCTCCCGGGCGGCGACCGGCTCCACCACCTGGCCATCGGACCGGCGGGCCTGTTCGCCGTCCACACGCTGTACGCCCGTAAGCAGCGGGTGCGGATCGCCGACCCGGTGGTCGGGCTGGGCCGCCGGGACCCGGAGCCCCTGCTGCGCAGGATCCGGGGCGAGGCGGACCGCGCGTCCCACGCGCTCACGGCCGAGGTCCGTCCCGTGCTCGCCCTGGTGGGCCCGGCGGACGTCGCCTTCACCGGCCCCCCGCGCCAGGTCCGCGTCCTGACCGACACAGACCTCCCGGCCCTGTCCCGCCTGGGCGGAGTCCTCAAACCGGCAGACGTGGAGGCCCTCCACGCGATGGCAAGAGACCGCACCACCTGGACAGAAGCCTGACACCTCCAGTCCGGGCTCGCGCTCTCGGTGCGGGCTCGCGCTCTCGGTGCGGGCTCGCGCCCTCGGTCCGGGCTCGCGCCCTCAGCGCAGCCCGAGGCCCGCCCCTCCTCACGGCGGAACCACCCCAGCCCGCCCCTCCTCACGGCGGAACCACCCCAGCCCGCCCCTCCTCGAACACCGCCCCCGACAGATCCCCGAGATCCCGCACCCGCGAAACGACGTCCGCCGCGAAGAACGTGAGCGCCCCCACCGACCGGCACTCCTCCACCTCCTGCCACGTGACCGGCGCCGACACGGTCGGCTCCGCCCGCGCCCGCAGCGTGTACGGCGCGGCCGTCGTCTTGCGGGCCGCGTTCTGACTCCAGTCCACGAACACCTTCCCCGGCCGCAGACTCCGCGTCATGCGATGCACCACCAGCCGCGGAGCGGCCCGCTCCGCTTCCACCGCCAGCCGCTTGGCGTACTCCGTGACCCGTTCGGACGACGCCCCCCGCACCGCCGCCAGCAGATGCAGTCCCTTGGACCCCGAGGTCTTCGGATACGCCTCGATCCCGTCCTCCGCGAGACGTTCCCGCAGCCACACCGCGACCTCGCAGCATTCGACGACGGTGGCGGGCGCGCCGGGGTCGAGGTCGAAGACGAGCCGGTCGGCGGTCTCCGGCTCCTGGATCACCCACTGGGGCGTATGGAACTCGGTGACGAGATTCGCCGCCCACACCAGACTCGGCAGGTCCTGCACGACCACCATGCGGGCCGGCCCCTCCGACCGCGGCACCTCGGCGGTGGTGACCCAGTCGGGCGTCCCGGGCGGCACGTTCTTGGCGAAGAAGACCTGGCCGCCGGGCCCGTCCGGGTAGCGCAGGAAGGACAACGGCCGGTCCCGCAGATGGGGGAGCAGGACGTCGGCCACGGTCGCGTAGTAGTGCAGCACCTCGCCCTTGGTGAAGCCGGTCGCCGGGTACAGCACCTTCTCCAGGTTGCTCAGCGCGAGCCGTCTGCCCTCCACCTCGGTGATCGGCGTCATACGATGAGAATCACATAAAACGTCTGAAATCACCTCACCCCATCCACGCTCGGCCGGAAAGGTGCTGCACGTGAGATCCATCTGGAACGGCGCCATCTCCTTCGGTCTCGTCAGCATCCCGATCAAGCTGGTGAACGCCACCGAGAGCCACTCGATCTCCTTCCGCCAGATCCACACGGAGGACGGCGGCCGCATTCGCTACCGCAAGGTCTGCGAGCTGGAGGAGCGCGAGGTGACGTCGGCGGAGATCGGCAAGGGGTATGAGGACGCGGACGGCACGATCATCCCGATCACCGACGAGGACCTGTCCCACCTGCCGCTCCCGACCGCCAAGACCATCGAGATCGTGGCCTTCGTGCCGGCCGACCGGATCGACCCGCTGCAGATGGACGCCGCCTACTACCTTCAGGCGGGCGGCGCCCCGGCAGCCAAGCCGTACACCCTGCTCCGGGAGGCCCTGAAGCGCAGCAACAAGGTCGCGATCGCGAAGTACGCCCTCCGCGGCAGAGAGCGCCTCGGCATGCTCCGCGTGGTCGGCGAGGCGATCGCCATGCACGGACTGCTCTGGCCGGACGAGGTCCGCGCGCCGGAGGGCATGGCCCCGGACACCTCCGTCACCGTCCGCGACAACGAACTGGACCTCGCGGACGCCCTGATGGACACCCTGGGCGAGGTGGACCTGGAGGACCTGCACGACGAGTACCGCGAGGCGGTGGAGGAGGTCGTCGCGGCGAAGGCGGCCGGCGAGGCGCCCCCCGAGGCCCCGGCCGCGCCGTCCAGCGGCAAGGTGCTGGATCTGATGGCGGCCCTGGAGAAGAGCGTCCGGGCGGCGAAGGAGTCGCGGGGCGAGGCGTCGCATTCCGCACAGGAGCCGGAAGCGGCCGAGGAGGCCGAGGTCAGACGCCTGCCCCAGCGCAGGTCGGCGGGCGCCTCGCCCAAGCAGACGGGCGGCAAGAAGTCCACGTCCACGGCGAAGAAGTCCACGGCCGCGCCGCGGAAGTCGACGGCGAAGTCCACCCAGTCCGCGAAGAAGACGACGGCGAGCGGAAGCACCGCCAAGAAGACAGCCGCGAAGAAGACGACGTCGACGGCGAAGAAGACGACGGCCGGGGCGAGCGCGAAGTCGACGGCCGGGAGGAGTGCGAAGACGGCGGCCAAGAAGACGGCGAAGAAGGCGACTCCCCGCAAACGCACGGCCTGACCGACGCCCGCCCGCTCCACTCTCGGTGCGCAGCGATCAGCCGCCCGACGTCTTTCCCCGGCGGATCCCCATCGGCCGGCCCAGTCGTCCGACGACGGGCGACCGGCCGGACGGAGTCCTCCTCCCTCCCCGGCACGTCACCATCAGCGGGCCCAGTCGTCCGACCGCCGGCGACCAGCCGGGCGGAGTCCTCCTCCCAGGCCGCTGTCGACCGGTCGGCGCAGCCCCTCAGGCGGCCCCTTGCAACTCCCCGCCGTCCCCGGGGCCGCCGCCTTCGTCGTCCAGGCCCTCCTCGCCCTCCCCGCCCCTCGTGCCGTTCACGCCGTGCGGGCCGCCGCCCCGGCGGGGGAGGGCGAGCAGTGCCGTGCCCGCCGCCAGTCCCAGCGCCGCCGGGACGGGAAACGCGCCTCCGGGTGCGAACCCGTGGCCCGCGAAGCAGGTCAGCGCCCAGACGCTCGCCCCGAGCCCAGCCCACACGCGCCAGGCCGCCGCCCCGCGAAGCCCGGCGTCCGGCCGGACGGCCCTCTCCACCGAGGCCAGCATCCGTTCCAGCGGACGCAACGCCCGGACGACCCCGGCAAGGACCGTCCCCAGTATCAGCAACCAGGGCACACGCAGGGCCCACCAGCCCGCCGAGCCGTACCCCGGTTCGGGGGCGAGGCCGGTGAGGTAGAAGGCGGCGGCGACGATCAGCACGGGCAGCATGTGCCACAGGTAGAGCGCCATGCTGCCCGACCCGAGCGCCCGCACCGCCCGTTCCGCCCGGTCCCGTTCCAGCGCCCTGCGGACGGCCGGCGCGATCCACAGCGCCACCCCCACCTGCGCCACCGCCCAGGCCAGCAGAGCCGCCGACGGCGGATCGGTGTTGCTCAGCTCCTGCCCCGTCACCAGGATGAGACTGACCGGGAAGGGCCCGGGCCCGACGAGTGCGGCGAACACCGCCCCGCCGCCCAGTGCCAGAGCGGTCGGCGTCCGCCGCCCGCCGCCGGTCAGCAGCCCGTCCCGCCAGCAGAAGCCGAGCTGGTAGACGACGCCCCACACGAGCAGGTAGTTCACCGCCCCGACGGCCTCTACGAGCCCGGAGCGGGGCGGCCCGACGGCTGCGACGAACGCGCCGACGCCGAACCCTGCGACGCCCATGACCACGGGCACGCGCAGGCCCCACCGTCGGTGCAGGGCGTACAGCGCCGGCGTCAGGACGCTGATCAGCAGATAGACCGGCAGGAACCAGAACTGCATGGCCATCGCCCAGCCCACCAGGGCGAGGGTGGCGGGATCCACGCCGAGCGGCCCGCACACGCCGACGGCGAGCAGCACGAGACCGCTGTACGCGGCCGTGGGCAGCAGCAGTCGCACCGCCCGCTGCCCCACCCACCCGGCGGCGGTCCCGCCGGCGTCCCGGCTCCGCGCCCAGGACCCGCCGGCGGCGTGCCCGCCGGCCAGGAAGAACAGCGGCATGATCTGGAAGCCCAGCGTCAGCCACTGCGTCCAGGGCAGCGCGAGCAGCATCTCCGGCGCGGTGAGCGCCCCGTCCGGGCGCCGGACCAGCCCGGTGATCAGCCAGTGCCCCAGCACCACGAGCAGGATCGCCCAGGCCCGCAGGAAGTCGACGTACCGGTCTCGGCTCATGCCCGCATGCTGCCGCCGTCGCCGACTCCCTTACAGGTCAACGGCGTTGTCGCAACCAAGCCGTGCCCTGGCGACGCCCCGGATCGAGTGCGGGCATCGGTTCCGCCCGGCTCCGCGGTGCTCTTGACGCCCCGCATGTTACCGGTAACATCGACGGTCGTCGGAGCATCACACCGCACCCCACGACGCCGTGGGCCGTCCGTCCTGGAGTCCGCGTGACCGATCGCCCCACGGCACCGCGCACCCCATCGATCGCATCCCCGTCACCCACCCCGGCCGGCCCCGTCGTCGCCGCTGGAGCCGGGCGCGTCACCGCCGAAGTCGGGTCTGCCGTCGCGGCCGGAGCCAGCCCCGTCGTCACCGAAGTCGGCCCAGTCGTCGCCGCCGGAGCCGGCCCCAGCGCCGTGGAGGCCGGCCCCGTCTTCACGACGTCCGCCGTGGTCGCGTCCTGCTTCGGATTCGTGCTCATCGGCGCGCTCCAGGCCTTGTACGGACCGTCGATCCCGGCCCTCCGCGACGACTTCGGACTCTCCCCCTCCGCCGCGGGCCTCGGCCTGAGCGCCCACTTCGCGGGCGGCGTCGCCGGCGTCCTCCTCTTCGACCGCCGCTTCGGACGCACCGGCAACCGCCGGATCCTCGCCGTCGCGTACCTGCTGATGGCGGCCGGGGCCGCCGGGTTCGCCCTCGCCCCCGACTGGCCCGTCGCCCTCCTCGCGGCCCTCCTCGCCGGCATCGGCTTCGGCGGCATCGACTACGGCCTCAACCGTCTGTTCGCGACGGGCTTCGGACGCCGTTCCACCGCGATGCTCAACATCCTCAACGCCCACTTCGGCGTCGGCGCGATCCTCGGTCCGGCCCTGGTAGGAGCCGTCGGCGCCGAGCACTACCCGGCCCTCTTCCTGGCCTTCGCCCTGGCCAACCTCCCCCTGCTGCTCTGCCTGCGGGGCGTCAAGGACCACGCGCCGCAGCCCGCGCCCGCCGACACCGGCGACCGCACGCCCGTCGGCGCCGCGTTGCGCTCCGTCCTGGCCGTCTTCGTCACCCTCTACGTGTTGCACGTGGGCATCGAGGCGGGCGTGGGCGGCTGGGAGCCCACCCACCTGGAGTCCGTCGGCTACGGCGCGGGGGCGGCCGCCACCGCGACCAGCGTCTACTGGCTGATGATGACCGTCGGCCGCTTCCTGGCCGCCCCGATCGCCCTGCGCTTCTCCGCCCAGACGATCATCACGGTCTCCTGCGCCGGAATGACGGCCTGCCTCCTCCTGGCGGCCGTCCCGGACCTCGCCCCCTACGCCTATGCCGGCGTGGGCCTCTTCATCGCCCCGATCTTCCCCACCGGCCTGCCCTGGCTCAGCCGGGTCGCCCCCGGCGCCCGCAGAGCCGGCGCGATCGTCATGGCCGCGTCCATGCTGGGCGGCGTGGCGGCGGGCCCGGCCCTCGGCAAGATCATCGAGTGGTCCGGCGTCGGGGCCGTCCCCCTCATCCTCGCGGCCGTCTCGGCCGTCTGCCTGGCGTCCACCCTCTGGCTCACCCGGACAACACGCCGACCGTCCCCCTGAAGCGACCCGGAACGCACCCGCAGCCGCAGCCACCTCCGGCCGAGGGAGCGGCGTGACGGCGCGGCGCGGCGCGGTCCGGGTCGGCCCGGCGCAGCCCGTCCCGTCGCTCGCTCAACTCGTGGCACCCCCCACTCACCCGTACGCCCCCCACTCACCCGTACGCCCCCCACTCACCCGTACGCCCCCATCCACCGGCACGCCCCCACTCACCCGTACGCCCCCACTCACCCGTACGCCCCCATCCACCGGCACGCCCCCATCCACCGGCACGCACCCCACTCATCGCACGCCCCTCCCCACTCACCAGCACGCACCCCACCGGCCGGCACCCACAGACGCCTCCCGCCGCCCGCCCCTGCCCCACCCCACCGAAGGGACCTCATGCCCGCCCTCGCCACCACCTCCGACGGCTTCCTCCTCCACGGTGCCCCCTTCCGCATCCTCTCCGGGGCGATGCACTACTTCCGCGTCCACCCCGACCAGTGGGCCGACCGGCTGCGCAAGGCCCGTCTCATGGGCCTGAACACCGTCGAGACGTACCTCCCCTGGAACCTCCACCAGCCCGAACCCGGCACCCTGGTCCTCGACGGCCTGCTCGACCTGCCCCGCTTCCTCCGCCTTGCCGCGGCCGAGGGCCTGCACGTCCTCCTCCGCCCCGGCCCCTTCATCTGCGCCGAGTGGGACGGCGGCGGCCTGCCCCACTGGCTCACCACCGACCCCGACATCCGCCTGCGCACCAGCGACCCCCGGTTCACGGACGCCGTCGACCGCTACCTCGACCTCCTCCTCCCGCCGCTCCTGCCGTACATGGCGGCGTCGGGCGGCCCCGTCATCGCCGTGCAGGTGGAGAACGAGTACGGCGCCTACGGCGACGACGTCGCCTACCTCAAGCACATCGAGCACGCCCTGCGCTCCCGCGGCGTCGAGGAGCTGCTCTTCACCTGCGACCAGACCGCAGGCGACCACCTCCGCAACGGGACGCTGCCCGGCGTCCTGGCCACCGGTACCTTCGGCAGCCGTGTGGAGGAGTCGCTGCGCCGACTCCGTGAGGCGCAGCCCGAAGGCCCCCTGATGTGCTCGGAGTTCTGGATCGGCTGGTTCGACCACTGGGGCGGCCCGCACCACGGAAGGGACGCCGGGGACGCCGCCGCCGACCTGGACCGGCTCCTCTCCGCAGGCGCCTCCGTCAACATCTACATGTTCCACGGCGGCACCAACTTCGGTTACACCAACGGCGCCAACCACCATCACGCCTACGTGCCCACCGTCACGTCCTACGACTACGACGCCCCGCTCACCGAGAGCGGCGACCCGGGCCCGAAGTACCACGCTTTCCGTGAGGTCATCGCCCGCCACGCCCCGGTCCCGGACGAGCCGGTCCCGGACCCGTCGCCCAAACTCCCGCCGACCACGGTCCGGTTGACCCACCGCTCGCCCCTCATCCCGCCGGCCGGCCGGCCGGTCCGCGCCACGGACCCGCTCTCCGCCGACGAATTGGGCCGGCGCTCCGGCTACATGCTCTACCGGACGACCGTTCCCACCCCGGGAGACGGCCTGCTCCACTTCGCGGGGGGAGTGGGGGACCGAGCCCAGGTCTTCCTGGACGGCGCCCCGGCCGGCGTTCTGGAGCGCGAGCGCTACGAGGAGACCCTGCCGGTCCACGTCCCACGCGCGGGCGCCGTCCTCGACGTGCTCGTGGAGAACATGGGCCGGGTCAACTACGGGCCCCGCATCGGCGTCCCGAAGGGCCTGCTGGGCCCGGTCACCTTCCTGGGACGGCCCCTGCAGGACTGGGACTGCCACGCCCTCCCGCTCGACGACGCCCCGTCCATGACGACCCTCACCGCCGCGCACCCCACAGCCCTGCATCCCACCTCCGTCGCGGCCACGTCCGGGACCGCCGACGCCGGGACCGCCGACGCCGGGACCGCCGATGCCGAGAGCGTGACCCCGGGGCCCCTCACCTCGCGGATTCCCGTCCCCGAGGCCTTCGCCTCCGCCGGGCCCGCCTTCCACCACGGCGCCTTCGACGTGTCGAGCCCGGCCGACGCCTTCCTCTCCCTGCCCGGCTGGACCAAGGGCCAGGCCTGGATCAACGGCTTCCACCTCGGCCGCTACTGGAACCGCGGCCCCCAGCGCACCCTCTACGTCCCCGGTCCGATCCTGCGCAGGGGCGTCAACGACCTGGTCCTTCTCGAACTGCACGGCGCCACGACGTCCGAGGCCCACCTCACCGACGTCCCCGACCTGGGCCCGACAGGCCCCTGACCCGTCCCGTCCCGGCGGGCCGGCCTGTCCCGGCGGCTCGGCCTGTCCCGGCGGGCCGGCCTGTCCCGGCGGCTCGGCCTGTCCCGGCGGGCCGGCCTGTCCCGGCGGCCCGGCCCGCCCCGTCATCCACCCGTCCGCCCACCCGTCCGCCCACCCCTCCGCCCGTCCGTCCGCCGCCCGGCCTATCCTGTGGATCCGCCGGGCGGTGCAGCACGAACAGCACGACTGCCCGGACAAGCCCGCCCCCGCGAGCGGAACCCTCCCCACCCCCGCCCGCGCACGGGCTCCTCCGCCCTGTCCGGCCAGTCCACAGGAAGAAGCCCCCCACCATGACCGGTAGCGCGGCAGACGGCCCGGCGCCCAGGGGACGCAGCAGACGCAACTTCGCCGGAGCCCGCCCGGTGATGGACGACGTCGCGAAACTGGCGGGCGTCTCCAAGCAGACGGTCTCCCGGGTGCTCAACGACCACCCGGCCGTCCGCGCCGAGACGAGGGAAGCGGTCCGGACGGCGATGCGCACGCTGGGCTACCGCCCCAGCAGCAGCGCCCGCTCCCTCGCCAGCGGGCGTACCCGCATGCTCGGCGTGATCTCCTTCGACGCGGCCCGCTACGGCCCCGCCTCGACCCTCACCGCGATCAACACCGCGGCGCAGGAGGCCGGCTACCTGGTCAGCTCGATCGCCCTGGACACCGCGGACCGGGATACCGTGGTGCGCGCCGCCGACCGGCTGTCCGCGGAGGGCGCGGACGGCGTGATCGCGATCGCCCCCCAGGTCCGGCTGGCGCGCGCCCTCGCGGAGGCCCACCTCGACACCCCTCTGGTCGTCATGGACAACGACCTCGGCGACGGCACCCCCATGGTCACCTCCGACGCGCGCACCGGCGCCCGCAAGGCGACGCGCCACCTGCTCTCCCTCGGCCATCCCACGGTTCGCCACCTCGCCGGCCCGACGGGCTGGACGTCGGCGGACCGACGGGCGGACAGCTGGCGCGCCACGCTCGAGGCGGCGGGAGCCGAGGTCCACGCTCCCCTCACCGGCGACTGGACCGCGGACTCCGGCTACGACCGAGGCCGTGAAATGGCGAAGGACCCGGGCCTGACCGCGGTCTTCGTCTCGAACGACCAGATGGCCCTCGGCGTTCTGCGCGCCCTCCACGAAGCGGGCCGCCGCGTTCCCGAGGACGTCAGCGTGGTCGGCTACGACGACATCCCGGAAGCCGCCCACTTCCTGCCACCGCTGACCACGATCCGCACCGACTTCACCGACATCGGCACCATCGCCCTGCGCGTCCTCCTGGCCCGGATCGACAGCCCGCCCCGGTCTTCGCGGGCCCCGGAGCCCTCCCTCACCCTCATCCCGGTCGACCTGCGCGTCCGCGACAGCACGACCGCCCCGCCCCGCCCCGCCTGAGCCCCGGGCGGGCGGCCGTCGGCTCAGGAAGGCTCGTCGATCCGGTCCTTCGCCCACCACAGGAACGCGGCGGCGTGCTGCTGATTGGCGAACCCGTCGCCGACGAGAGTGTGCAGGAGGTCGTTGCTCCAGAAGACGAGCCGGCCGAGGGTCCAGTTCACCGACTCCGGTGCGGGCAGCTCCAGTCCGTAGACCATCCGCGCGATCTCGCGCTTGCCGCCCGCCTCCGTCGTGTACTTGAGGATCGACAGAAAGCGCTCGGGCTCCACCACGCAGAGCACCCTGGTGAGGAGAGCCTCCTTGAAACCCGTCATGGCGAACGGCTTCACACCGCTCAGCAGGTGGTCCAGCCGGTCCTCGCGCGGTACGTCGTCCGGTCCGTGCAGGAGGTATTCGACGGTCTGCCGGGTCGACTCGGCGGCCGCGTCGTCGCCGAGGGCGTTCCACGCGCTGTTGAACGTGGCCTGGTTGCCGGGGCGCGCTCCGACGTCGGAGTTCGCGAAGTCCTTCAGGGCCCGCGGATCGCACGCGTACAGCCCCTCACGGGAGAAGATCCTCCGGTACTTCTCCCAGTAGGCCGCCACGTCGGGATCGAAGCCCGGTCGGGAGGCGAGGTAGCGGGTCTTGAGCCGGTCGACGCGTTCCAGCACCCCGGGCTCGACGTCCTCGGCTTTCGGGAAACGCGCCTTGAGATCGACGAAGGATCGGGGAGGCTGCTTCCTCGGCTCGGCGAGTGCGCCGTGCTCCCACTCGAAACCGCACCGGTGCCGGACGAGCCGACGCCCGCCCTCGAGCCCGCGTACCAGCTCGACGTCCTCGTCGTCGCTGCACAACGGGCACATCGCCAACGCCATGGCCACCCTCCCGCACGGTGCCGCATCGCACCGTGAACCAGAACACGCGGCACCACCGGCGGCGGCCCCTGCGAAAGCGTGAGACGCGCACACCGGCCGCATAGTTCGCCGTCACGGCCCGCCGAGCACGGCCCGTCGAGCGGAACAACCTCGTCGACACCGCGTCAGTTCACCACCGCCACCGCCACCGCCACCGCCACCGCCACCGCCACCGCCACCGCCACCGCCACCGCCACCGCCACCGCCACCGCCACCGCCACCGTCTCCTCACCGGACGGGCACCGCGGCCATGACGCAGCGGAACGGCCGACGCGCACCCCACCCCACCTCACCCCACGCCGACTCGCCGTGTAGCGTGACGATCTTCGGCCGGCGCAGGCCGGCCGGAGTCCTCGAAGGCCGGACGCCCCATGCATCCCATGCACCCCACGCACCTCACACATCTCGCCGCCGCACGCCGTCGCCTCGGCGCCGCCCTGGACGACCTCTTCGACGTCTTCCACGGCATGACCGCACATCCGGACGAGCACAACTGCTCATGCCACTGGGGCAGCGCGGAAGAGGTCGCCCTTCTCAAGACCCCGGACGCGGAGCTGGAGCCGGATCTCCTGCGGCGGACCTGGCAGGCCGTCGACTGGACCGATCACGCGGCCGTGCTGCGCCGCATCCTGCCGCAGTTCGCCACGGCCCTCGTCGCCGGCCGTGTGCGACCCCTGTCCGGGCTGGAAGAGGCCGGCTACTCCTTCGCCCGCGGCCGTTGGCAGCAGTGGCCCGACGAACAGGCCGCCGCCGTACGCGAGTTCCTGCACGCCTGGTGGGTGCAGAGCCTCACCGATCCGGACGCGGCCGTCCCCGCGCACCAGGTCTTCGCGATGTGCGCCGAGGCGTCCGGAACGGTCCGCCCCTGGCTGGCCGACTGGGAGGTGCACACCGGGAACCTCAGCGACCTGCGTCTCGCCGAGGCAGCCGCGAAGTGGGAGTACGAACTCCTGGGAGACGGCCTGCCGTGGCACGTCCGTTGGCACGAGCACGACGAGGAGGAACTGCGCGCCGAACTGGTCGGCTGGCTGCTGGGCCACGCCGCGACGCGACTGCGCACGTCGGACGCACCGGCGGACCTGCAGCACCGGATACGGCTGCTCGCCCTCACCGGCGAGGCCCGCTGGACGTCCCCCCACTGGCCCGGTCACCGCTACTGACAGCCGGTCGTCCCGTCCGCTTTCAGTCGTCCTGCCCGAGGCCGCGATCGGGCGCGCTCATGTCCCCCGTCCGGGGCGTGCCGTCGGCAAGTCCGTAGCGCAGGTACACGGTGCCCTTCGGACTGGTCGCCGGCGGTTCGAGGAGGGTGACGTTCGTGGGCACCGCGCCACCGTCGAACACCTTCTTCCCGACGCCGAGCACGATCGGGTGCAGCCAGAGGTCGAGACGGTCGAAGAGCTTCTCCCGCAGCAGCGTCTGCACCAGGTCGATGCTCCCGACGACCTTCACCTGCTCGTGCCGGTCGCGGATCTCGCGCACCGCGGCGGCCAGGTCCGGGCCGAGGTGCGTCGACCCCGCCCACGAGAGGTCGGGCGTGCCGCGGGAGGCGACGTACTTCGGCACGCGGTTGAAGAGCGTGGCGATCTCGTCGTCCGCGCCGCCCTTCTGGTGCGGCCAGTACGCGGCGAAGATGTCGTACGTCCGCCGACCGAGCAGAAGGGCGTCCGTGCCCTCGTACGCGGCGACGATCTGCGCTCCGGCGACCTCGTCGGACAGCGGCGCCTGCCAGCCCCCGTACGGAAACCCCTCCGGGTCCTCGTCCGGACCGCCGGGTGACTGCGCGACCAGGTCCAGTGACGCGAACATCTCGATGTCGATGAGGCCCATGGTGTGCTCCTGATGAGTCATCCGTCGTGTGTCTCGTTCGGCAGGTAGACCTGTGGGCCGGGCCGGACTCATCGCCGCGACGGCGCCCACTTCGTGATCCTCGCCCGTCCGGCGCCGGGACACCGCACCGGCACGCCCTGTCACCTCACGATAGAACGGGGTCCGCGTGCCGACTCGGCGAAACCCTGGCCCCTGGCGTCACCGCAGGTCACCGGTGCGGCCGCCGTCCGCTGCGACGCGCCCGCCCGGTGAGACGCGCGGGTGCCGCTCGCCGCCGCTCGCCGCCGCTCCACGGCGACGTTCCACCGCGCTGCTCGTGGCCATGGTGCGGCTACTGTCGTGGTCAGGTGATCAGTCACGACTGGGGTGGGCACGGATGACGACCTGGCAGGAGTGGGAGGCCGAGCTGGCAGGACGGTTGGCCGCCGCGTCCCCGGACGAGCGCGTGGTGTTCGCCGTCGGGGTCGCCGAACGGCTGATGCGGGCCCAGGAGGCTCTGCCGGCCCATGAGCAGGCGGAGTACGCCCTCGACCTCCGGCCGATGCTCAACGCCCTGTGGGAAGCCGCGCTGGGCAACGCGTCGGCGTTCGGGGAGATCAAGCACGGGCTGGGCGAGTACCTGCTGAGCGAGTACTGCCACAACGACGGGCAGCACGGCCCCGGTGACGCCGACGAGCCGGCCGCGGCCGCCGTGCTGCACACCGCGGTGGCCTACCTGTTCGGCGCAGGCGAGTCGGTCTCGGCAGTGAGCAGCCGGGCAGTCGAAGCCGCGGACGCACGCCTGAACGCGGACGCACGTCTGGACAGGGGCGGCCGCGTGGACGCAGGCGACAGCAAGGCAGCCGACGGCAAGGCAGCCGACGGCAAGGCAGCCGACGGCGACGCCGCCGTCCCGGACGAAGTCCTCACCGCCGAGGTGCGTCGTCAGCTCCGTGACCTGGCGCTGATCGGTCAGCACGGCGCGTCCTTGCGTCACGCGAGGCTGGGCCTCGACATCGACACCTCCGCCCGACTGCACCGCGCTCTTCGCGTCCCCCTGTCCAGCGTCGAGGCCGACGCGTAGGCGAACTCCGCCCGCAGAGCGTCCCGCCGACGCCGAGCTCGATATATGTCACCCCATATGTGTCAGTAGCCCCTTCTAGGATGGTCGAGGGGAACTGAGATCGACTGGGCGGGCAGGGTGCGGGAGCATGACTCAACTGGTGGGCAGAACAGCTGAACTCGCGCGGCTCGACGCCCTGTTGGCCGGCCCGGACCTGCCCGACGCACCGGCCGTCGTCGACATAGCGGGTGAGCCCGGCATCGGGAAGAGCCGGTTGCTCGGCGAGGTCTGCGCCCGGGCCCGCCGGGGCGGATTCACGGTGCTTCGCGGCCGCGCCACGGAGTACGAACAGCACGTCCCCTTCCAGGCTTTCACCGACGCACTCGCCGACGTCGACCCCGACGTCATCGCCGCGGACCCCGAACTCCCCCAACCCGACCCCGAACTGGACCTGGTGCTGCACGGCATCCGGAGAGCGGCCCCGGGAGACACGTCCGGCCCGGGCGGCGCAGCCCGCTTCGGACTGCACCGTGCGATCACCAGGTTTCTCACGCGCCTCGGCGGGCGCGGCGTGGTTCTGGCCGTCGACGACCTGCACTGGGCGGACCCCGCGTCACGGGAACTCGTCGATCACCTGATCCGGCACCCGGCCCGCGGACGGGTCCTGCTGGTCGTGGCACGGCGGGTCCGGCAGACCCCCACCTCCCTGACCGCGGCCCTGGCGCGCGGCACCGACACCGGAGACGTCCTGCACTTCGCGCTGGGCCCGCTCCCCGAGAAGGAGTCCATCCGGACGCTGGCCCCCGATGTTCCGGGGCGCGAGGCGAAGCAGTTGTACGCCGCCAGCGACGGCAACCCCTTCTATCTGCTCGCGCTGCTGCACGCGTACCGCGACGGAGCCCGGCTGCCCAGCGCCCTCACCCGGTCCGACGCGACGGACGCGGTCGGCGTGCCCGACGGCCTCGCGGCCCTGCTGCTCGACGAGCTGACCGCGCTGACCGCGTCGCAACGCCGTGTCGCCGAGGCGGTGGCAGCGCTCGGCGCTCATGCAACCCCCGCCATGGTGGCCGAGGCGATCGGCCCGTCGCCCGAAGAGGCGACGGGGAGGCAGGAGACGACGGCCGAGACGAAGGAGCCGAAGGAGGCGAACGAGGCGAAGGAGCCGAAGGAGGCGAACGGGGTGAAGGAGGTGCTGAAAGCCAGGGCAGCGGAGGCGGTAGAAGCCGCGGAGGTTGAGGAGGCCGCGGAGGCTGCGGAGGTCGAGGAGGTGATAAGGGCACTGGCGGCGCGGGACGTGCTGCGCGCCGGGCAGGGCGGCCGATGGGCGCTCCGCCATCCGCTCGTGCGGGCCCTGGTCTACGAGAACACCGCCCCGGGGCGGCGCGCCGAGCTTCATCGTCGGGCCGCGCGGGCACTGGCCCGCAGCGGCGCCCCCGCCACCGAGCGGGCCCACCACGTCGAACGGTCGATGACCGGCTGGGACGCCGAGGGAGCCGCCGTGCTGGAGGAGTCCGCCGCTCAGTGCGCGTCGACCGCCCCGGCCACCGCCGCCCACCTGCTGAACGTCGTCCTCACGCACCTGCCGGACAGGCCCGAGCACGACCTGCGGCGAGGCGAACTCGTCCTGGCGCGCGCCCGGGCGCTCGGCGTCAGCGGCAGTCTCCGCGAGAGCCGCGATCTGCTGCACGACCTGATCGAGACGTCGGGCAAGGACCTCCTCCCGCTGCGCACGGAGGCCGTCGCCTGGTGCGCCGTGATGGAGCGGCACCTCGGCCACTCCCCGGAGGCCACCGCCCTGCTGCGCCGCGAGCTGTCCCGCCGTCCGGGCCCCGCTCCCGGGCAGGAGGTCTCCCTGCGGCTCGCCCTCGGCATGTCCGCCCTGCTGACGGCGTCCTATCCCGAGGCCCGCGCGGACGTCGCGGAAGCCGTGGCCCTCGCCCGAGCCGACGACGACTGTGCGGCGGAAGCGGCCGCCCTCGCGCTGGCCGCCCTGGGCGAGGCGTACGAGGGCGAGACGGCAGCAGCCGTCCGGTACACCGCCGCCGCGTCCCGGCTCACGGACGCGCTGACCGACCCCGGCCTCACGGACCTGTGCGAGTCGTTGAGCTGGCTGGCCTGGGCGGAAGTCCTGCTGGAGCGCTACCCGGACGCCGAACGGCACTTCACCCGCGGGCTCGACATCGCCCGGCGCGGCGGCCGGCTCCACGTCCTGCCGCACCTGCTGACGAGCAAAGCCTTCGTCCATCTCACCACCTGTCGCCTGCCGTCCGCGCTGGAGGCGGCCGAGGAGGCGGAGACCCTGGCGCGGGCCGCGGGCAGCTCCGACCTACTGGCGTTCACGCTCGCCATCAAGACGCTGGTGCTGCTGCTGTGCCGACCGTTCGGGGACGTCGACGCCCTGACCACCGCTGAGGAGGCTGTCGCGGCGACCAGCGGGAGCAAGGGCTGGTGGCCCGCCCTGGCGTGGTGCATGCTCGGGCACGCGACGTTCGTGAGCGGCGACGCGCACCGCGCGCAGGAGGCCATCACGACGGCCGGCGGAGGCCGCGAACTCCCCCTGCTGCAACCGTCGATCCGTCCGGGCCAGCTCGACACGCTCACCGGTGCCGCCCTCGCCACCGGCGACCTCGACCAGGCCCGACGCTGGGCCGCGCAGGCGGCGCGCGAGGCCGGACGGCTCGGTCTCGGCGGCCAGCGCGCGGCAGCCCGGCGAGCCGAGGCGTCGCTGGCCGGGCACCGCGGCGACACGGACCGGGCCGTCCGTCTCCTCGACGCGGCCGCCCAGGAGTACGCCCGCTGCGGCCAGCGTCTGTGGGAGGCGTACTGCCTGCTCCGCGCGGCGCCCCTGGTGCAGCGCACCGGCCAGGGCGAACGCGCGGCCGCCATGTGGCGCCGCGCCCACCGCATCGCCGTCGCCGGCGGCGCCCGCCTGCTCGTCGACCTGGCCGAGCTGAGCCGCCCCGAGGTCATACCCGAGGCGTCCGCGGTCCCGCCGGAACTGGCGGGGCTGACGGCACGTGAGGTCGAGGTGGCCGGACTCCTGGCGGAGGGCCTGAGCAACCAGGACATCGCCGCCCGGCTCCACCTCAGCCGGCGCACCGTCGAAACGCACCTGTCCTCGGTCTACCGCAAGCTCGACGTACCGTCCCGTTCGGCGCTGACCCGTCTGATGACCCGCATCGGCCTGGGCGTCGGATCGTGAGCCGGGCGCGGTCGGGCGTACGTCGGGTCGCGTCCACGGCGTGACGAAGTCTGAGTGAGTGCCACCACGCAGGTGAGTACGCGTGCTCACGTGGTGGGCGTGGTCTGCTCTCAGACTTGGCGCATGAGACGAACCTCCGCACCGACCGGCACGACCGCCCGCTTCCAGCGGCGTCCGCGGGGAGCGC
>NZ_JBMNDR010000066.1:48589-53065 GCF_052543235.1 Streptomyces sp. SAS_272
CCCCCCCCCCCCCCCCCCGCGGCGGCTCTCGCGGCGCTGGCACTCACCGCCTGCGGCGCCGAGAAGACGGACGCCGACGGATCGCAAGGCGCCCTCGCCGACACCGCCGGGTCCCCCTCCGGCGTCGCCTTCACGGAGATGCTGAACACGGTCGCGCAGCAGTGCCCCCCGAACGCTCCGGCGCAGACACCGTCGTCCGGTCCGGCGCAGAGGCCGTCGTCCGGTCCGGCGCAGACGCTGCGGTCCGGTCCGGCGCAGACGCTGCCGTCCGGTCCGGCGCAGAGGCCGTCGTCAGGGGAGACACCGCCGCCCGGGGAGACACCGCCGAGCGACGCGATCGAGCCGATGGTCCCCACGGCGGGGCCGGAGGTGGAGTTGAACGCTCGCGACTGGTGCGCGAGCAACCTCCATGAAGAGCGCATCGCGCACGCGCTCTGGGATCTGGCGGATCCCACCCCCACCGAGGTCAGGAAGATCCTGAACGACCTCGGCTACATCGACGAGCGCATCCACGACCTCAAGCAGTCCGGCGCGGCCACGCACTTCTTCCTCGATCTGCGTGATCAGGGCGGAAGGCTCTGCCTGGACGGCTCGGCGGCCGGCGAGCAGACCGTCGTCGACAAGTGCGTCGCCCCGGCGACCGGCCCGTTCGCACCTGGAGAACGGAAAGTCTGAGTACCAGGGCGGTTCCGGCCGAACTCCGGAACCGCCCCCGCGCGCCGCGAGCCGCGAGGTCACGACTGGGTCAACTTCTTCACTTTTCCCTCACATTCGACGCACCGGTGTCGATAGTTTCCCCCCTCACGCACTTAACCAGGGGGTCCCGTGAGCCACTACCAGCCTCAACCGCCGCTGCAGCCGCCCCCCGGACCGCCGCCTGCGCGTCCCGCACCGAAGTGGGCACGCAAGCGCTTCGTACTGCCCGCCCTGGGCCTGGCGTTCATCATCGGCGTGGGCAGCGCCGGTGCGGACGGCCAGAATCCGAACGCGACGAAGACGGCGGCCAGCGACAAGGCCCAGCCGACAACGACAGCGACGGCCACGGTCACCGCGACGGCCACGGCGACGGAGACCGCGAAGCCGAAGCCCGCGCCGACGGTGACGGAGACAGTCACCGTGAAGGTGACCGTCACCGCGCACGCCGCCGCGGGGTCCGGCACGGGCGGCAGTTCGACGTCCGGCGGCTCATCGTCCGGCGGCGGGTCCAGCTCGTCGGGCGGCTCCAGCTCTGCGGGCGGCGGTGCGACGGCACTGTGCAATGACGGCACGTACTCGTACGCCGCTCACCATCAGGGTGCTTGCTCGCACCACGGCGGCGTGTCTGTCTTCTACCGGTAGCCGACGCCTCTCGCACGGGCGTGTCGTGGACGGGACGCGCCGCTCGGCGCTCACACCCACCGAACGGCCGCACCGCTTGCCGCGCCCGGCCCGACAGACGGGGACATCACCGAGGTCGCGGTGCGCGCAGGCAACGGCGTCGAAGCACTCCAGAGCTCACGGGCCGCCGTCCCGACTGCTCAGCCGGTGATGACGCCTGAAGATGTCAGACGGTGGGGTACTCGCTTGCCCGAGGAGGGCGTACGAACTCGGTGCGTCGCTCGTCGCTCGCCCCCAGGGCACGGAAGTTGCTGCGGGCTTCCGTGAGGCTGATCCGGCCGTTGGGACCGCCCAACACCCGGTCGGCATTGTCGTCGCCCTGGCCGTCATCCTCCCAGAAGCACACGGGACAGATCTCGAAGCAGCCGCGCTCATCGAGGGTCAGGAAGCCGCAGCAGGGACAGGGGTACGGACCGTTTTCGGCCTTCCCGCGGTTGTTGACGAACGGAGTGACCACCATGGCATCCTGCCCTGCCGTGCCCCCAACCGCGAGCGATTTGCATAGGCACTGCTCAGCCGGGCCCCGAGCTCGGCAAGCGGTGACCCGGCACCCCTGCCCTCGTCCGGCATGAGCGCGCCCTACGCCCACCGCCCGAAGCCGAGATACGCAGACGGCGCCGTCCGTTTCGCCGCAGCATCCGCCCGAGACCGGTCAGCGCTGTGCCGACGATCGGCGAGAGCAGGCTTCTCCGGAGTCGGTGGGCGGGGTCACGCCCGTTCGGGCCACCGATGATCACAGAAGTCCCCCAGGAGCTGCCGGACAGCGCATGCACCTTCGGCCGCCGTCGAGTGGCCTCGAGGAACCGGGGACGGCCCCCAGACGGCCCACAGACGGCCCGGTCCGAGGGCGCCGCTCCCGTCGCCTGGCGGGCTATGGTCCGCCTGTGACAAGCGCAGCGGAACGTCCCCTCCTCTTCCTCGACGTCGACGGTCCGCTCATCCCCTTCGGAATGCCGTCCTATTGACGACTCATCGATCGTTCCAGCCGCCCCCACAGGACACCGCACCGGACCGCAGCCGCCACCGAGGCGCGCGTCTGCAGGCTGCGGCAGGACCGCAAACTCGGTCCGGCACGCATCGGCCCGATCCTGGGCCTGCCCGCCTCGACCGTGCACCGCATCCTCACCCGGCACGGCCTCAACCGCCTGGCCTTCCTAAACCGGCCCACCGGCCAGGTCATCCGCCGCTACGAACGCGACCGACCCGGCGAACTGCTCCACGTGGACGTCAAGAAACTCGGCCGGATCCCCGACGGCGGCGGCCACAAGATGCTGGGCCGCCAGGCCGGCCGCGCCACCCGCAGCAACATGGGCTTCGACTACGTCCACTCCGCCGTCGACGACCACAGCCGCCTGGCCTACAGCGAAATCCACGGCGACGAGAAGGCCGACACCTGCGCCGGCTTCCTGCGGCGGGCCGCAGCGTTCTTCGCCGCATCGGGTATCGACCGCATCGAACGAATCCTGACCGACAACGCCTGGCCCTACCGCAAGAGCTTCGCCTGGCAAGGGGCGCCGGCCGACCTCGGCGCGACCGGCAAACTCACCCGCGCCTACCGTCCCCAGACCAACGGCAAGGTCGAACGCTTCAACCGCACCCTGCTCGAGGAGTGGGCCTACCAGCGGTCCTACACCAGCAACACCGAACGCACCGAGGCCCTGGCAGACTTCCTGCACACCGACAACCACCATCGCTGCCACACCGCACTCGGCGGCCAGCCACCGATCAGCCGTGTGAACAACGCTGCGGGTCAATACAGCTACCGCCTGAGCGCGTCGCCTCACCGTTGGCCGGACGCCCGTACGACCTGCGGCACGCGTGCATCACGCGGTGGCCGAACGCGGGGGTGCCGATCGCTGAGGTGGCCCGGCGGGTCGGGAACTCGCCCGAGGTGATCCACCGGCGCTATCACGGGTGCATTGACGGTCACGAGGAAGCGGCCAACGAGAAGATTGCAACGGCCTTGGAGGAGGAGGGCGACTCCGTGTAGCAACCGTGAACATGCTGGAAGGACGGTCCCATGAAGCGGACCGCCCTTCCAGGGGGAGGCTGCCCTAGGACAGTCCTAGAATCACGCGGACGCGGTCTTCAACATGCTTCATCTCGGCCGGATCTAGCAGCCCGAGACGCTTCCGGAGCCTGGACTTGTCGACTGTGTGCAGGTCGGTGCAGTTGATGTAGGACTCGTCGTACTTGGTAACGCCACATTCGGGACCGGTGGGCACGTGAGTAGCGGCCGGTCCGGACGTCCCCGTGACTACTGCAACCGTCACTGCTGATAGCGGCTCGGCAATGCGATTGACCGTGAGAATGACTACGGGATGTGCACCAATAGGGCTTGGTAGAACACATCCCCAGACCTCGCCACGCAATGCAGAGCCAGGGTTCACCATTCGATTTCGTCCCCTGCTGCCAACTCCTCCGCAGTAGCAGGCAGCACACCGGCGGGAGCCGGCGCAGGAGCCCCCTGGTAGAAGGATCGAATCTCCTCAGAGGCTGCCAACTCTGCTGCCTCCCGCGAGAGCAAGCGGAGTCCTTCTCGAAGTGCATCCGAGACCGACGCCAGCTTGAGTGACTGCATCACCTGCCGTAGGTCTGCCATCTCGTCAGGCCTGAGACGGACTTGAGCCACTTCAGTAGAGCGGGACTGGCTGCCATGTTGGAGTAGGCCACGGTACTGATCAGACTTCGTGGTTTTCGTGGTCTTACTGACCGCAGGGGCCCTTGTGGTTCGTCTGCGCGTAGCGCTTGCCTCGCCTTGCTTCGTGCGGGATGAGACTGGCTCGGCCCTCTTACCTCGGGTTTTAGAGGTCATCGTTCCTCCTTCCCTAGCTGCGTAGTACAGATGTCATACATCGAGTATCCGGGGTGCGACCCGGCTGGTCAAGGCAGCATGGTTGGACTGGCTAGCGGCGCTGGTGGCGCCCTGCCTGAAGCGTGTCGGGGGTGTGTCGCGTGTATCGCAGATAGTGCGTGAACAGTGAGCCTCTTCGAGTTGGTCACCGATCGGGTGATGAGCCGTGAGCGCAACGAGCGAGGCCCCCGGGCTGTTGATCGAGATGTCTGACGTCTCAATCACGTTGCTCGGGGGCCTCGTTG
>NZ_JBMNDR010000067.1:0-52389 GCF_052543235.1 Streptomyces sp. SAS_272
GCCGGACCCCTCCCGCAGGGCGCCGACGGTCAGTACGTGTAGAAGCCCGAGCCGGTCTTGCGGCCGAGCCGGCCCGCGTCGACCATCCGCTGGAGCAGCGGGGGAGCGGCGTACAGCGGCTCCTTGTACTCGTCGTACATGCTCTGCGCCACCGAGGCCACGGTGTCCAGGCCGATCAGGTCGCTCAGCTTGAGCGGGCCCATCGGGTGGGCGCAGCCCATCTCCATGCCGTTGTCGATGTCCTCGCGGCTGGCGATGCCCGTCTCGAACATCCGGATCGCGGAGAGCAGATACGGGATCAGCAGGGCGTTGACCACGAAGCCGGAACGGTCCTGGGCGCGGATCGCGTGCTTGCCCAGCACCTTCTCCGCGAACAGCTGGGCGCGGCCGAGCGTGCCCTCGGAGGTGGTCAGCGCCGGGATCAGCTCGACGAGCGACTGCACCGGGGCCGGGTTGAAGAAGTGGATGCCGACGACCTGGTCGGCCCGCGAGGTGGCGACCGCCAGCTTCACCAGCGGGATGGAGGAGGTGTTGGAGGCCAGGATCGCGTCCGGGCGGGTCACCACCTGGTCGAGGACCTGGAAGATCTCCGTCTTGACCTGCTCGTTCTCCACCACCGCCTCGACGACCAGGTCGCGGTCGGCGAACTCGCCGAGGTCCGTGGTGAAGCTCAGGCGCGCCAGCGTCGCGTCGCGCTCCTCCTCGGAGATCTTGCCGCGCTCGGCGGCCTTGGCCAGGGAGTTGAAGAGCCGGGTACGGCCGATCTCCAGGGCTTCGCCGGTGGTCTCGGCGACTTTGACGTCGAGACCGGCGCGGGCGCAGACCTCGGCGATGCCCGCCCCCATCTGGCCGCAGCCCACCACTCCGACCCGTTCGATGTCGGTCACATCGTCCCTTTCGCCGCGCTGACTTCGTTGGCAGGAGCACGCCCACCGGATTCCGGCAGGCCTGCTCCGATCGTGCACGTTACTAGCAAGTATCGATGATCGATCGCCGGGGTGGGGGCATGCTGGGGCCCGACACGATCCGTGACCGTACGGATCCGCGGAGTATGTGGGGATGTGTGCGATGGGGCGACTGACCCGGCGGGCGTTCGCGCTGGCAGCGCTGTCGGCGTTCACCACGACGGGTGCGGCGGCCGCTCCCGCGGGGGAGCGAAGAGCGACGAGCGAGATGCGGGGGATGTGGCTGGCGACCGTCTCCAACCGCGACTGGCCGTCCCGCTCGGGCCTGTCCGCGGCGACGCAGCGCGCCGAACTGATCGCGTTGCTCGACCTGGCGGTCAGCAGACGGCTCAACACGGTGGTCTTCCAGGTGCGGCCCACCGCCGACGCGCTGTGGCCCTCGCCGTACGAGCCGTGGTCCCAGGTGCTCACCGGCGTCCAGGGCCGCTCGCCCGGCTGGGACCCGCTCGGCACGGCCGTCACGGAGGCCCACGCGCGCGGCCTCCAGCTGCACGCCTGGTTCAACCCGTACCGCGTCGCCACCCACGACGACCTGACGAGGCTCGTCGCCTCCCACCCCGCACGCAGGCATCCGGACTGGGTGGTCCCGTTCGGCGGGAGGCTCTACTACAACCCCGGCCTGCCCGAGGTCCGCGCCTTCGTCCAGGACGCCATCCTGGACGCGGTCCGCAAGTACCCCCTGGACGCCGTGCACTTCGACGACTACTTCTACCCCTACCCGGTGGCCGGCCAGACCTTCGACGACGAGGCCGCCTACGACGCCCACGGCGGCGCCTTCTCCAGCCGGGCCGCCTGGCGGCGCGACAACGTCGACCGGCTGGTGCTGGAGACCGCCGCCCGGATCAAGGCCGTACGGCCCACGACCCAGTTCGGCATCAGCCCGTTCGGGGTGTGGCGCAACGCCTCCACCGACCCGCGCGGCTCCGACACCCGGGCGCTGCAGTCGTACGACGACATCCACGCCGACACCCGCAAGTGGGTGCGTCAGGGCTGGATCGACTACGTCGTGCCGCAGCTCTACTGGAACATCGGGCTGTCGGTCGCCGACTACGCCAAGCTCGTGCCCTGGTGGGCGGAGGTGGCGAAGGGCAGCCGCACCCGTCTGTACATCGGCGAGGCCCTCTACCGGGCGGGCGATCCCACGCAGCCCGCGGCCTGGCAGGACCCGGCCGAGCTGTCCGACCACCTCGATCTGGCGGCCCGGCACCCCGAGGTGCGCGGCCACGTCTTCTTCGCCGCCAAGGACGTGCGGGCGGACCGGGTCGGGGCGATGGCGCGCGTGGTCGCCGACCACTACCCGAGACGGGCGGAGGCTCCGCGGTGAGCTGCGGCCGCGGAGTCTCCGCGGCGCGTCACGGCCGGTGCTCCCCGGCCGTCCTGTGACGGATCTCGGTGTCGGGACCGGGTGAGCACACGCCGACGTGTCCGTCCTCGAAGCGGACGCGGTACGGGGGGTTGCCCGCCTGGCCCATCACCTCGAGGATCTCGCCGACCTTGTCGTGTTGCCCGACCACCCTGCCGTGCTGGACGAACTGGTCGCCCTCGGTTGCGCGCATCTGTAGGCCTCCTCACCCGATGCGGGAGCGGCGGCGCGTTCCTGGACTAGCCGCGCGCCCGCTGTGTGACGGCGATGCAGACGAGCACGGCTGCCGCCGTCAGCGGAGCGGCGGGCGTGAGGTGCTCGCCCAGCAGCAGCACCGACCACACCAGTGTGAGCAGGGGCTGGGCCAACTGCAACTGGCTGGCCTTGGGAACGCCCACGGCCGCCATGCCCCGGTACCAGACCACGAGGCCGAGGAACTGCGAGCCCGCCGCGACCCACAGCAGCCCGGCCACGCTGTGCGCGGTCAGGTGGGCGCTTTCGTGGGCGAGCGCCAGAAAGGCCGCGGGCACGCCGAGGGGCAGGCAGAGCACCAGCGCCCAGCCGATGACCTGCCAGCCGGGCATCACCCGGGCCAGCCTCCCGCCCTCGGTGTAGCCGGCCGCGCACACCAGCAGCGCCCCGAACAGGTACAGGTCGGCGGTGGTCACGGCTCCGCCGCTCTGCTGCACGGTGAACGCGGCCACCGCGCAGGCGCCGGCCACGGCCGCCGCCCAGAACGTGCGGGACGGCCGCACACCGGTGCGCAGGGCGGACAGCAGCGCCGTCGTCAGCGGCAGCAGACCGACCACGACGGCGGCGTGCGCGGTGGTGGACGTCCGCAGGGCGAGCGTGGTGAGCAGCGGGAAGCCGACGACCACCCCGCCTGCGACGACGGCGATCCCCGCCCAGTGCCGCCGGGCGGGCGGCGGGATGCGCAGCGCGAGCAGGCACCCGCCCGCGATCAGGGCGGCCAGGACGCTGCGCACGGCGACCAGCGACCACGGTCCGAAGCCCTCGAGGCCCCAGGCGGTGGCGGGGAAGGTGAGCGAGAAGGCGACGACGCCGAGGGCGGCCTGCAGGGTGCCGTGACCGCGTGGTCGAGAGGTGCTGACCGCTATCGCCGGCCGTGCAGTAGCGCTACTCTGTACTGTCATGCATGAGCGTAGCAGTGTCGGTGAACTGGCGGATCGACTGCGAGGGGAGCTCGACCGCTACTCTCCTGGTGGAAAGCTCCCATCGAGCCGGGCCCTGGTGGAGCGATTCCGGGTGAGCCCGGTGACCGTCTCGAGGGCGCTGGCGCAGCTGGCCGCCGAGGGCCTGGTGGTGACCCGGCCCGGCGCAGGCGCCTTCCGGACCCGGCCGACGCGCGTCACGGCCGCGCCCGCGGCGGACACCTCCTGGCAGGAGGTCGCGCTGAGCGCGGACGGCGCCGCCGACCTGGTCCCGCGTTCGGTGGACGCCTCGGGCGTCACGGTGTCGCTGTCCGCTCCGCCGCCCGGCGTGATCGAGTTCAACGGCGGCTATCTGCACCCCTCGCTGCAGCCGGAACGCGCCATGGCGGCGGCCCTGGCGCGAGCCGGGCGGCGTCCCGGAGCCTGGGGGCGGCCGCCCATGGAAGGGCTGCCCGAGCTGCGCGAGTGGTTCGCCCGGGCCATCGGCGGCTCGCTCACCGCAGCCGAGGTGCTGGTGAGCGCGGGCGGCCAGGCCGCGCTCACCACCGCCCTGCGCGCCCTCGCCCCGCCCGGCGCCCCGGTCCTCGTCGAGTCGCCGACGTACCCCGGCATGCTGGCGATCGCCCGTTCGGCCGGGCTGCGTCCGGTGCCGGTGCCGGTCGACCCGGACGGGGTGCGGCCGCAGCTGCTCGCCGACGCGTTCCGGGCCACCGGCGCCCGGGTGTTCGTCTGCCAGCCGCTGTTCCAGAACCCGACGGGCGCCGTGCTCGCCGCCGACCGGCGCCCCGAGGTGCTCCGCATCGCCCGGGAGGCGGGCGCGTTCGTCGTCGAGGACGACTTCGTGCGCCGGCTCGCTCACGAGGACGCCGGGCAGCTGCCGAGACCGCTGGTCGCCGACGACCCCGACGGAGTGGTCGTCCACGTGGGTTCGCTGACCAAGGCGACCTCACCGAGCTTCCGGGTCAGCGCGCTGGCCGCGCGCGGGCCGGTCCTGGAGCGGCTGCGCGCCATCCAGGTCGTCGACACCTTCTTCGTGCCCCGCCCGCTGCAGGAGGCGGCGCTCGAACTGGTCGGCTCGCCCGCCTGGCCCCGCCATCTGCGCACCGTCGCGGCCGAGCTGCGGACCCGGCGGGACGCGATGACCTCCGCGCTGCGGCTGCGGCTGCCCGAACTCGACCTGCCGCACATCCCGTCCGGCGGCTACCACCTGTGGCTGCGGCTGCCCGACGGAGCCGGGGACGCCTCCAGGGCTGTCGGCTCCCAGACCGAGGCGGCGTTCACGGCCGCCGCCCTGCGCGCCGGCGTCGCCCTCACCCCCGGCCGGCCCTACTTCAGCGCCGAACCCCCGGCCGCCCACGTGCGGTTGAGCTTCGCCGCCGTCGCCGGGACCGAGGAGATCGCCGAGGGGGTCCG
The DNA here is from genome assembly GCF_052543235.1 of Streptomyces sp. SAS_272. Taxonomy (NCBI): domain Bacteria; kingdom Bacillati; phylum Actinomycetota; class Actinomycetes; order Kitasatosporales; family Streptomycetaceae; genus Streptomyces; species Streptomyces sp. SAS_272. The sequence continues at coordinate 4,914 of NZ_JBMNDR010000067.1, forward strand.
GCGGCTCCGGGCGGCGTGCGACGAGACGCTGCCCGCAAACCGTTCGACAGCGTGAACGCCGTCCTGTGAGGATCCGGCCATGACTGCCACGGACGCCATGAACCTCACCCCGCCCCTCGCCGAGGGATACGAGATCTCCACCGACCCCGCCCGCGTCGACGCCGAGCGCGTGCACCGCTGGCTGTCCACGGACGCGTACTGGGCGGTCGGCCGCGAGCGGGAGAAGCAGGACCGGGCGATCGACGGCTCGCTGAACTTCGGCGTCTACGACACGGCGTCGGGGGAGCAGGTCGCCTACGCGCGGGTCGTGACGGACCTCGCGACCTTCGCGTGGCTGTGCGACGTCTACGTGGACCGGGCGGCGCGGGGCCGGGGCATCGGCACCGCGCTGGTCGCCGCCGTGCGCGACCACCTGCGGCCGCTCGGTCTGCGCCGCGTCCTGCTCGCCACCCAGGACGCGCACGGGGTGTACCGCCAGGTCGGCTTCGAGGCGCTGGAGAAGCCGGACCGCTGGATGGCGCTGATCTTCGACAAGTCCGGCACGGCGTGACGGCGCTGTTTTCTGGCGACTTGTCCCAAGGGCCCTGACCCGCCGGTAAGTTTTCTTCCGGTCGTCCGCCGACACCTCTTGACCTGCGCAGTTGCGCGGCTCACCATCACCGCATGCCACTTCGGGTCACGTTCGTCGCCGCCGCTCGCAGCTCCCCGCTGCTCGCGGAACGCTTCGAGGACGACCGCCCGCTGGACCAGGCGGGCTGGGGCGAGGTGCAGCGCGCGGCCGCCGAGCTGATCCCGCTCGCCGCCGCCGAGCTGCGTTACTGCTCGCCGACCCCGCGCAGCAGGGCCACCGGGGACGCGCTCGGCTACGCCCCGCTGGTGCAGCTCGCACTGCGCGACTGCGACATGGGCCGCTGGCGCGGTTTCACACTCGGCGAGGCGATGGCACGGGAGCCGGAGGCCGTGGACGCCTGGCTGGCCGATCCCCTCGCCACTCCGCACGGCGGCGAGTCCCTCCTCGGGTTCATCTCCCGGGTGGGCGGCTGGCTCGACACCCGGCCGGTGGAGGACGGCGGCCGCATCGTCGCCGTCGCCGAGCCGAGCGTGATCCGCGCCGCCCTGGTGTACGCGCTCAAGGCGCCGCCCTCGACGTACTGGAACATCGACGTGCGCCCGCTGTCCACGACCACCGTCACCGGTCGTGGGGGCCGCTGGAACCTCCGCCTCGAAGGGGCGCCGACTCAGCCCACGCGCGCGTAGTCGGTGATGAGGCGCAGGTCCTCGGCGGGGCCGGCCACGCGCCGGAGCGTCCGCCGGCGGTCGACGTCGGGGGCGGTGAACCCGCCTCGGTAGAGGTCCGCCGAGCAGGGGTGGTCGGCCACGTGCCGTCCGGTCGTGAGATCCAGGTCGCGAAAGGGGCGGCCGGCCGGCGAACCGCACGTCCGGCACTGGCCGGAACTCGCCCACGGGACGCCGCCCTCCGTCACACCCGCCGTCGCACGCCCCATTGACGTGCCTCTCGCACCTCCCTATCTTGCCGTTCGCAGTGCTGATCATCGTCCGATATGCCGAACGAACGATTCGCAGAGCCATTCGCAGAACAACGCGCAGAACAACTCGCATCAACGAGCCGCGGAGTTATTCATGCCACGCAGCGCCACCCCCACCGCCCGCACCCGCACGCGCTGGAGAATCGGCCTTCCCCTCACCGCCCTGCTGACCGCCACCGCACTCCTCCCCGCCCCGGCGCACGCCGAGTCCGTGACCGACTACGCCATCACCGTCGACCCGTCGGCCAAGGGCGCGAAGATCGACGACACGATGTACGGCGTCTTCTTCGAGGACATCAACCGGGCGGCCGACGGCGGCCTGTACGCCGAACTCGTGCAGAACCGCTCCTTCGAGTACGCCGCCGTCGACAACAGGTCGTACACCCCGCTGACCTCCTGGGCGGTCGACGGCGCGGCGCAGGTCCTGAACGACGCCGGCCGTCTCAACGACCGCAACCGCAACTACCTCGCGCTGGGCGCCGGCTCGTCGGTGACGAACTCCGGATACAACACCGGCGTCCGGGTCGAGCAGGGCAAGAAGTACGACTTCTCGGTGTGGGCCCGCGCCGAGCACGGCAGCACCCTCACCGTGAGCCTCCAGGACGCCGACGGCGCGCTGGCCGCCGCCCGCACGGTGGCCGTGCGCACCGGCGGCTGGGTCCGGTACCGGGCGTCCTTCACCGCCGCCCGCACCAGCAGCAACGGCCGTCTGACGGTGGGCTCCTCGGCCGCGGCCGCCCTCGACATGGTGTCGCTGTTCCCCCGGGACACCTACCGCGGCGAGCCCAACGGACTGCGCAAGGATCTCGCCGAGAAGGTCGCCGCCCTGCACCCCGGCTTCGTGCGCTTCCCCGGCGGCTGCCTGGTGAACACCGGTTCCATGCAGGACTACAGCGAGGCGTCCGGCTGGCAGCGCGCCCGCTCCTACCAGTGGAAGGACACCGTCGGGCCCGTCGAGCAGCGCGCCGTCAACTCCAACTTCTGGGGCTACAACCAGAGTTACGGCCTCGGTTACTACGAGTACTTCCGCTTCGCCGAGGATGTCGGCGCGATGCCGCTGCCCGTGGTCCCTGCCCTGGTCACCGGCTGCGGCCAGAACAGGGCCGTGGTCGACGACGCACTGCTGAAGCGCCACATCCAGGACACCCTGGACCTCATCGAGTTCGCCAACGGTCCGGTCACCTCCACCTGGGGCAGGAAGCGCGCACAGATGGGCCACCCCAGGCCCTTCCGCCTCACCCACCTCGAGGTCGGCAACGAGGAGAACCTGCCGGCCGAGTTCTTCGCCCGCTTCAAGGAGTTCCGCGCCGCGATCGCGGCGAAGTACCCGGACGTCACCGTCATCTCCAACTCCGGTCCCGACGATTCCGGTCCGACCTTCGACACGGCCTGGCAGCTCAACCGGGACGCCAAGGTCGACATGGTCGACGAGCACTACTACAACAGTCCGCAGTGGTTCCTGCAGAACAACGACCGCTACGACTCCTATGACCGCAGCGGGCCCAAGGTCTTCCTCGGCGAGTACGCCTCCCAGGGCAACGCCTTCAAGAACGGCCTGGCCGAAGCCGCGTTCATGACCGGCCTCGAACGCAACGCCGACGTCGTCGAGCTCGCCTCCTACGCGCCGCTGTTCGCCAACGAGGACTACGTCCAGTGGCGGCCGGACCTGGTGTGGTTCAACAACCACGCCTCCTGGAACTCCGCCAACTACGAGGTCCAGAAACTGTTCATGACCAACGTCGGCGAGCGTGTGGTGCCCTCGACGGCCACCGGCACCCCCTCCCTCCAGGGCCCGATCGCGGGCGCCGTCGGTCTGTCGACCTGGGCGACGAGCGCCGCGTACGACGACGTGAAGGTGACCGGCGCGGACGGCGCGTCGCTGCTGAGCGACGACTTCTCCGGCGACGCCTCGCGGTGGACGCACACCGGCGGGGGCAGCTGGTCGCTGCAGGACGGGCAGTACGTGCAGACCGACGCCGCCGCCGAGAACACCATGGTCTCGGCCGGTGACACCGCATGGCACGACTACGACCTGCACGTGAAGGCCACCAAGAAGTCCGGAAAGGAAGGGTTCCTCGTCGCGTTCGGCGTCAAGGACACCGGCAACTACTACTGGTGGAACCTGGGCGGCTGGAACAACACCCAGTCGGCCGTCGAGCAGGCCGTGGACGGCGGCAAGTCGACGCTGATCTCCAAGGCCGGGTCCGTCGAGACGGGCCGCGCCTACGACGTCGACGTCAAGGTGCGCGGCCGCCAGGTGACCCTCTACCTCGACGGCCAGGAGTGGGGCCGCTTCACCGACGACAAGCCGGCCGAGCCGTTCCGCCAGGTCGTCACCAAGGACGGGAAGACCGGCGACCTGATCGTCAAGGTCGTCAACGCCCAGTCCTCGGACGCCCGCACGGCCGTCGACCTCGGCGGCGCCAGGGTGGCCTCCAAGGCGAAGGCGACGACCCTCGCCGCGGCCCCGGACGCGGTCAACACGGAGACCGCGACGCCGGTCGCCCCGGTGACCTCCACCGTCACCGGGGTCGCAGGGAAGTTCACCTACACCTTCCCGGCGAACTCGATCACCTTCCTGCGGATCAGGCAGCGTTAGCGGAGCCCGGCGGGCGCGGGCGGACCAGCGCTCACGCCCGCCGGACGTCACAGGCCCCCAGGCGCGTCCCGGCGCCGGCGCCGGGCCCGCCCGCGGCCGTGCCGCCGGTCGGGTCCGGGCCGGTCATCGGCGTCATGGCGACCCCCGGCCGAGGTTAGGCGGGACGGCCCGGCGGGCAAAGATCCCTCCGGGCCGACCCCTGCATGGATTGCATAAACGTGCATGGAAACGTATAGTCATGCCATCCAGGAGGAGGAGTCATGGTGGTACGTGCGGCGGTGGCCGGAGCGAGCGGGTACGCGGGCGGAGAGCTGCTGCGCCTGCTCCTCGCGCACCCCGGGGTCGAGATCGGCGCCCTGACCGGCCATTCCAACGCGGGGCAGAGGCTGGGCGGGCTCCAGCCGCACCTGTTGCCGCTGGCCGACCGCGTACTCCAGGAGACCGCCCCGGAGGTCCTCGCCGGACACGACGTCGTCTTCCTCGCTCTCCCGCACGGCCAGTCGGCTGCCGTGGCCGAGCAGCTCGGCCCGGAGGTCCTCGTCGTCGACATGGGGGCCGACTTCCGGCTGAAGGACCCGGCCGACTGGGAACGGTTCTACGGCTCCGCGCACGCCGGGACCTGGCCCTACGGCCTCCCCGAACTGCCGGGCGGCCGCGCAGCGCTGGAGGGGTCCAAGCGCATCGCGGTCCCCGGCTGCTATCCGACGGCCGTCTCGCTCGCGCTCTTCCCGGCGTACGCGGCGGGCCTGACCGAGCCGGAGGCCGTGATCGTCGCCGCCTCCGGCACCTCCGGCGCCGGCAAGGCGCCCAAGACGCACCTGCTGGGCTCCGAGGTCATGGGGTCCATGTCGCCGTACGGCGTGGGCGGCGGCCACCGGCACACCCCGGAGATGATCCAGAACCTGAGCACCGCCGCGGGGGAGCCCGTCTCCGTCTCCTTCACGCCCACCCTCGTGCCGATGTCCCGCGGCATCCTCGCCACGTGCAGCGCCAAGGCGAAGCCCGGCGTCACCGCCGAGTCCGTACGCGCCGCCTACGCCAAGGCCTTCGCCGACGAGCCGTTCGTCCACCTCCTCCCCGAGGGGCAGTGGCCCGCGACGGCCTCCGTCTACGGCTCCAACGCCGTGCAGGTGCAGGTCGCGTACGACGGGGCCGTGGACCGCGTCATCGTCGTCAGCGCCATCGACAACCTGACCAAGGGCACCGCCGGCGGCGCCCTGCAGAGCATGAACATCGCCCTCGGCCTCGACGAGACCACCGGGCTTTCCACGATCGGAGTCGCACCGTGAGCGTCACGGCAGCCAAGGGATTCACGGCGGCGGGCATCGCCGCCGGAATCAAGGAGAACGGCAACCCGGACCTGGCCCTCGTGGTCAACAACGGACCCCGCCGCGCCGCCGCCGGCGTCTTCACCTCCAACCGCGTGAAGGCCGCGCCCGTGCTGTGGTCCGAGCAGGTCCTGAAGAGCGGCGAGGTGACCGCCGTCGTGCTGAACTCCGGTGGCGCCAACGCGTGTACAGGACCCAAGGGCTTCCAGGACACGCACGCGACGGCCGAGAAGGCCGCCGAGGTGCTGGAGATCGGCGCGGGTGAGGTCGCCGTCGCCTCCACCGGCCTCATCGGCGTCCTGCTCCCGATGGACAAGCTGCTGCCGGGGATCGAGACCGCCGCCGGTCAGCTGTCCGAGCACGGCGGCGAGAAGGCCGCCATCGCCATCAAGACGACGGACACCGTCCACAAGACGTCCGTGGCACAGGGCGACGGCTGGAGTGTCGGCGGCATGGCCAAGGGCGCCGGGATGCTCGCCCCCGGCCTCGCCACCATGCTGGTCGTCCTCACCACCGACGCCGACCTCGACAGCGGGACCCTGGACAAGGCGCTGCGCGACGCCACCCGGGTCACCTTCGACCGCGTCGACTCCGACGGCTGCATGTCGACCAACGACACCGTGCTGCTGCTGGCCTCCGGAGCCGCCGGCGTCACTCCGCCGTACGAGGAGTTCGCCGCGGCCGTGCGCACCGTGTGCGACGACCTCGGCCAGCAGCTCATCCGCGACGCCGAGGGCGCGAGCAAGGACATCAAGGTCGAGGTCGTGGGCGCCGCCAGCGAGGAGGACGCCGTCGAGGTGGGCCGCTCGATCGCCCGCAACAACCTCCTCAAGTGCGCCGTCCACGGAGAGGACCCCAACTGGGGCCGGGTGCTCTCCGCGATCGGCACCACCTCCGCCGCCTTCGAGCCGGACCGCCTCAACGTCGCCATCAACGGCGTCTGGGTCTGCAGGAACGGCGGCGTCGGCGAGGACCGCGACCGGGTCGACATGCGCTACCGCGAGGTGCACATCGTCGCCGACCTGGCCGCCGGCTCGGAGTCGGCCGTCATCTGGACCAACGACCTGACCGCCGACTACGTCCACGAGAACAGCGCGTACTCCTCATGAGCAACACGACCCGCAAACACACCGCGCTCCCCAAGGCGCAGATCCTCATCGAGGCGCTGCCCTGGCTGGTCCGCCACAACGGCAAGACCGTCGTCATCAAGTTCGGCGGCAACGCCATGATCGACGACGACCTGAAGGCCGCCTTCGCGCAGGACGTCGTCTTCCTGCACCACGCCGGCATCAGGCCGGTCGTCGTGCACGGCGGCGGTCCGCAGATCAGCGCCGCCCTCGACCGGCACGGCATCGTCAGCGAGTTCAAGGCCGGCCTGCGCGTCACCACCGAAGAGGCCATGGACGTCGTACGGATGGTGCTCGCCGGGCAGGTCCAGCGCGAGCTGGTCGGCCTGCTCAACCAGCACGGCCCGCTCGCCGTCGGACTGACCGGCGAGGACGCGCACACCATCACCGCCACCAAGCACCAGCCGCAGATCGACGGCGAGTCGGTCGACATCGGGCGGGTCGGCGAGATCACCGCGATCGACACGGGCGCCATCGAGGCACTGCTCGCCGACGGCCGCATCCCGGTCGTCTCGTCGATCGCCAGGAGCCAGGACGACGGACATGTCTACAACGTCAATGCTGATACGGCGGCTGCGGCACTCGCTGCTGCTCTGGGCGCCGAAACCCTCATGGTCCTCACGGACGTCGAGGGCCTCTACGAGGACTGGCCCAACAGCGACGAGGTGATCAGCCGCCTCACCGCCTCCCAACTGGAGAAGCTGCTGCCGGAGTTGAGCTCCGGCATGGTCCCGAAGATGGAGGGCTGCCTGCACGCCGTGCGAGGCGGCGTCACCACCGCCCGGGTCATCGACGGGCGCGTCCAGCACTCGATCCTGCTGGAGATCTTCACCGACGAAGGGATCGGCACGATGGTCGTGCCGGACGGACAGGGGGAGCCGTGAGCGACGCCAACCAGGAACTGACCGCGCGGTGGCAGAGCGCGTTCATGAACAACTACGGCACCCCGCTGCTGCCCCTGGCGCGCGGCGAGGGCAGCCGGGTCTGGGACGCCGACGGCAAGGAGTACCTGGACTTCGTCGGCGGCATCGCGGTCAACGCCCTCGGTCACGCCCACCCGGCCGTCGTCGAGGCGGTGAGCCGCCAGATCGGCTCCCTCGGCCACATCTCCAACTTCTTCATGGCCGAGCCGACCGTCGCGCTCGCCGAACGGCTGCTGCGGCACTTCGGCCGGGACGGCAGGGTCTTCTTCTGCAACTCGGGCGCCGAGGCGAACGAGGCCGCCTTCAAGATCGGCCGGCTGACCGGGCGGACCCATGTCGTCGCCACCGAGGGCGCGTTCCACGGCCGGACCATGGGCGCCCTCGCGCTCACCGGCCAGCAGGGCAAGCGGGAACCGTTCCTGCCGCTGCCCGGCGACGTCACACATGTGCCGTTCGGCGACGCGCAGGCGCTGGCCGCCGCCGTCACCGAGGAGACGGCACTCGTCGTCCTCGAGCCGATCCAGGGCGAGCTGGGCGTCGTCGTGCCGCCCGCCGGGTATCTGAAGGCCGCCCGCGCCATCACCGCCGCGACCGGCGCGCTGCTGGTCCTCGACGAGGTGCAGACCGGCGTCGGCCGGACCGGGCAGTGGTTCGAGTACCAGGCCCACGAGGGCGTCCTGCCGGACGTCGTCACGCTGGCGAAGGGCCTCGGCGGCGGACTGCCGCTGGGCGCGACGGTCGCCTTCGGACGGGCGGCGGAACTGCTGCAGCCGGGCCAGCACGGGACCACCTTCGGCGGCAACCCGGTCGCCTGCGCCGCCGGCCTCGCCGTCCTCGAGACGATCGAGAACGAGGGGTTGCTGGAGAACGTCAAGCGGCAGAGCGAGAAGTTGCGGGACGGAATCGAGGCCGTCGGCCACCCGTTGATCGATTATGTCCGGGGAGCCGGCCTCCTCCTGGGTATCGTGCTCACCGAGCCCCTCGCGCCCCAGGCGCGCCAGGCGGCTCAGGAGGCCGGGTTCCTGGTGAACGTGCCCGCCCCCGACGTCATCCGACTGATGCCGCCGCTGAACCTCGGCGACGACGAGGTGGAGGCGTTCCTCGGGGCGCTGCCCGGCATCCTCGACGCAGTGGACGGGGACCGATCCGGAGAATGAGACGACGATGAGTCAGGCGCAGGACCATGAGCACCCGGGGGCCAACGGGCCCGCCGTGCCGCAGACCCGCACCGCGCGTCACCGCCGGATCGTGGACATCCTCAACCGGCAGGCGGTGCGCTCGCAGAGCCAGCTGGCGAAGCTGCTGTCGGACGACGGGCTGAGCGTCACCCAGGCGACGCTCTCCCGCGACCTCGACGAGCTGAACGCGGTGAAGATCCGCAACACCGACGGCGACCTGATCTACGCGGTGCCCAGCGAGGGGGGATTCCGCACCCCCCGGGCGCCGCTCGGGGAGTCGGCGAAGGAGGAGCGGATGCGGCGGCTGTCGCAGGAGCTGCTGATCTCCGCGGAGGCGTCCGCCAACCTCGTGGTCCTGCGGACCCCTCCGGGGGCCGCGCAGTTCCTCGCCTCGGCGATCGACCAGGCCGAGCTGCACGACATCCTGGGGACCATCGCCGGCGACGACACGCTGCTGCTGATCAGCAGGGAGGCCACCGGAGGGCAGGCGCTCGCCGACCATCTCCTGCGGCTGGCGCAGAACGGCCACTGACGGCTGCCGCCGCGGGGGCCCACGTCTGTGCGCCGGCTGGGGGCCGGTTTGCGCAGTTCCCCGCGCCCCTGAGGGGGTGGTTGCGCGTGTGGGTCGCTGCGGGTCCGGTTGCGCGGTTCCCCGCGCCCCTGTGGCCGCCCGCGTGGGTGGGTGCGGGTCGGTGGGGGCCGGTTTGCGCAGTTCCCCGCGCCCCTGAGGGGGTGGTTGCGCGTGTGGGTCGTTGCGGGTCCGGTGGGGCTGGTTGCGCGGTTCCCGGCGCCCCTGGGGCCGCCCGCGTGGGTGGGTGCGGGTCGGTAGGGGCGGATTTTGAGCCGTTCCCCGCGCCCCTGAGGGGGTGGTCTCGGGGGTGGGTTTCCGTGCCCCCGGAGGGGTGTGGGTCAGCCCAGGCGGGATGCCAAGCCGCCCGTGCAGCGGACCTCGTCGCCTGCCGTGATGAGTAAGGCCTCGACGTCCGGGAGGGACTCCAGCCAGCCCAGCGCCTCCCGCGAACCCATCGCGAAGGCCGCGGTGGCCCAGCAGTCCGCCCAGGTCAGCCGGGGTGTCACCACGGTCACGGCGACCAGGTCGGTCACCGCGGAGCGGCCCGTGCGCGGGTCCACGATGTGCGCGCCGCGCTCCGACGTCCCGGAGGTCGCCACCGCCAGCTCGTCCGCGCCCGCCGCCGAGACCACCGCCGCGAGCCCGCCGGGACGCAGCGGGTCGGAGACGCCGACCCGCCACGGCCGCTCGGGCCCGGGGACGCCGAGCAGCTGCACGTCCCCGCCGCCGTTGACGCTCACCCCGCTCACGTCCGCCGCCGCGATCAGCCGTGCCGCGCGCTCGGCGGCCCAGCCCTTCACGATGCCCGTCGGGTCGAGCCGGCCCTGGTAGCGCATGCTGAACCAGCCGTCGCTCGTCCGTTCCGCCTCGGCGCCCAGCTCCAGCACCTCGGCCACCTCGGGGTCGCACTCCGCGAGCGTCAGCTCGCCGCGCGCCAGGCGGGAGACCTGGCTGTCCTCGCGGTAGGTGCTGAACACCTCGTTCACGCGGTGCAGCGACGCGACCGCCTCGTCCAGCGCCGCCCGCACCGCGTCGGCGTCGCCGCCGCGGACGTCGAACGAGAAGACGGTCCCCATGACCTCTTCCGCGTGCCGCACCACCGCCGGGGCCGCCGCCGACTCGGCCACCGTGTCAGACACCGGCCTTGTCCAGTGCGGACTGCAGGGACTTCTTGTAGCCCTCGCTGGTGTAGGTGGCGCCGGAGACGGAGTCGATGTCGGCGGTGCCGGCGGCGACCGCCTCCTGGTTGAGCTTGGGGACGGACAGCTGGGTCTTCTGGTCGCTGGTGCCGCCCTTGGGCGCCTGTACGGCCTCGGCCTTGGTGATCTTGCCGCCCGCCACCGTGATGCGGACCTGCACCGGCCCGTACTGCGTCTGCTCGACGCTGCCGGTGACGGTCTTGGCCTGCGCGGCGCCGGCGGAGCCGGAGGAGCCCGCGGAGGAGCCGGACGAGGAACCGCCGGCGTTCCCGGAGCCCGACGACGACCCCTTGCCCGCCTTCGCCTTGTCCAGTGCGGACTGCAGGGACTTCTTGTAGCCCTCGCTGGTGTAGGTGGCGCCGGAGACGGAGTCGATGTCGGCGGTGCCGGCGGCGACCGCCTCCTGGTTGAGCTTGGGGACGGACAGCTGGGTCTTCTGGTCGCTGGTGCCGCCCTTGGGCGCCTGTACGGCCTCGGCCTTGGTGATCTTGCCGCCCGCCACCGTGATGCGGACCTGCACGACTCCGTACTGGGTCTGTGCGGCGTCCCCGGTGAACGTGCCGGCGGCCTGCGCGCTCCCGGAGCCCTGGGAGGCTCCGGCGCTCGCGTTCGCCTTGTCGATCGCGGACTGCAGGGACTTCTTGTAGCCCTCGCTGGTGTAGGTGGCGCCGGACACCGTGTCGATGTTCGCGCTCTGCCGGGCGACCACCGCGGCGTTCAGCTTGGGGACGGCCAGCTCCGTCTTCTGGGTGCTGGTGCCGCCCTTGGGGGCCTGAACGGCCTCCGCCTTGGTGATCTTGTTCTCGACGACGGTGATGCGGACCTGCACGGCCCCGTACTGGGTCTGCGCCGCGTCACCGGTCATCGTTCCCGACACGACCGCGCCCGCGCCGCCCTGGGCGGCCTCCTGGGCCGCGCCGGCGCCCGCGCCGGCCGCCTGCGCGGCGTCCGGGTCGGTCGACGGCTTCAGCGACAGCAGCAGCACGACCCCGGACACGGTGGCGGCGGTGGCCAGCACGACCCGCCGAAGCGGGTGACTCTTCCTCATCGCTTCCTGAGCTCCTGATTCCCTTTGGTGGCGAGGTTCCCGTGCGTACGGGTCGCTCACATCTCGAACGACTCGTGGTGGATGCGGCGGGCGGGAACCCCGGCGCCGCGCAGTGCCTCGTACACGCCCTGGGCGAAGCCGTTCGGCCCGCACATGAAGACGTCGTGGCTGTCGATGTCGGGGATCTTCCGCTGCAGGGACTCCGCCGAGATGTCGGGGCGCTCCCCGTCGGGGCTGTTGACGGCGTACATCAGCCGTGCCCCGCGCTCGTCGGCGATCTTCGCCAGCTCGTCCCACAGGGCCAGGTCCTGCGTGCTGTTGGCCCGGTACAGCAGGGTGATGTCACCGGCCGCGCCCGGCAGCGTCTCGAACAGCGCCCGCATCGGGGTGATGCCGACCCCGCCGGCCACCAGCAGCACCTTGCCGCGGCTGCGCCGGGACGCCGTCATCGCACCGTACGGACCCTCGGCCCACACCTTCGTGCCGGGGGTCAGCTCGCGCAGCGCCGCGCTGTGGTCGCCGATCGCCTTGACGGTGATCCGCAGCAGCTCCGGGCGGGGCGCCGCGGACAGCGAGTAGGGGTGGGAGCTCATGCGCATCCCCGGCGCCATGAACCGCCAGCGGAAGAACTGACCGGCCTCCGCGCCCATCCGGTGCAGCTTGCGTCCGCCGATGAGCACCGACACGATGCCCGGCGTCTCCTCGATGACCGCCTCGACGTACAGGCGGTGACGCAGGTTCAGCCGCACGGGGGTGATGACCCGGTACCAGACGACCAGCGCGGTGACCGAGCCGTACAGCGCGTACCAGGCGGTCTTCGCGGTCGGTTCGACGGCGAAGTCGTTGCCGGTGGTGATCTGGTGCCAGAACGTGAAGAACACGGCCGCGTACGTCATCAGGTGGATGTGGTACCAGGTGTCGTACGGCATCTTGCGCCGCACCGGGCCGATGGACACCACGCCGATGAGCAGCAGCAGACCGGTGCCGATGGCGGCCTTGCCCATGTCGGGCAGCTGGTTCACCGAGTCGACGGTCTGCGAGACGATGTCGCCGAGCGACTTCCCGGCCTGCAGCGCGTATCCCCACATGATGAGGAACACGTGCGCGAACGTCAGGCAGAGCGTGTACCGGCCGCTCATCGCGTGCCAGCGGGCGACCCGGTCCGAGCCCACCCGGCGCTCCAGCGCCGGCACCCGGGCCATCTGCAGCACGACGAGAGCCATCAGGTATCCGGCGAGCAGGCCGGTGATCCGCCCCGCGTTGAGGATCTTGCTGTTGTCGTCCGCGATGTTGGGCGTGTTGTTCCACCACAGCCACAGCACGCCCGCGGCTCCCGCCCAGACGGCGATCAGCAGCGGCACGGCCGGTGAGCGGCGCGGACGGATGCGGCGCATCGTCTGGCGGCGGGCGGCACGGCCGCCGGCGATCGTCGTGGTCACTGTTCCTCCGTGGGTGCGGACCCTTGGCCCTCAGATACGGGCCACGGGCGCGGAGCGTTCAGTCTCGGCGAGAGTCCGCGTACAGGGCCGCCGACGGACGTGACCCCCGGTAACCGGTGCTGAAGGGGGGAGCGGCGCCGGGCTCAGTACCGCGTGATGGCGGTCCGCCCGCTCGCCGTGCCGATCGCCATGTGCGGCCGCTTCTCCGGCCGCGCCCACGCGAGCAGCCGTCGCATCGCGCCGGCCGGCACCGACACGCACCCCGCCGTCGCCCCGCGTCCGTCGACGTGCAGAAAGATGCCCGCACCGCGATCGCGCACGGGCTTGCGGTAGTTGAAGCCGATGACCAGGGCGTGCGCGTACTGCGCGCGGTAGCCGACCAGGTGCTCGGACTCGCCGGCCCGGCAGTCGGCCGGCCGCGGCTCGGTCCAGCGGTTGTAGGCGCGGGAGGCGTTGTCCTGGCACCACCAGGAGTCCTCGTGGACCGGACGGTACGGGTACGACGTCCCGCGGGGCGGGGCCTGGACGCCGAAGGCGAAGGGGAGGTCGTACAGGCCCGTGGGCGTGGTGTTCGTGCCCTGCCGGCGCTCGGCGCCCTCGACGAGTCCCTTCGCGCCGAAGCGGGCGGGTGCTGAACCGGCCCGCACCCATCGCCCGTCCCGCAGGTCCCACCAGGAGACGACGCCCGCGACGGAGCCGGTCCTCGGCGCCAGGGCGGTGATCAGCTGGGCGCCGGGGCCCGGGTCCGCCATCAGGGCGGGCAGGGGCGCGTCATGCGGCGCCGGCGCCTCGGCGTGCGGGACCGCCCCGGCCCCGGGGGCCGCGCCGAGCACGAGCAGGGAAGCGACGACGAGGCCGGCGGCGACGACACGAGGAGACATGCGAAGACGCTAAGGGCCCCCGTCGTCGTGGGCAGTCCGGGAGGGTCCGACCGTGCGTCAGACCGGCGGCCGCGGCGGCAGAGCCTGCAACGGAGGGAGCGGCAGCGGCAGACCGGGCAGCCCGTCGATGCTCGTGGCGATGTGGTCCTTCTTCGCGAAGTACGCGTCGAGCGAGACGTCGTCCTCCCGGGCGAAGCGCTTGCCGTGCAGCTCGCGTTCCTCGTCGTAGGTCATGAAGGGCACCGCGTAACCGCAGGTGTCCCGGACGAGTTCGGCGTGCACCACGATGATCGCGCGCAGTCCGTGGGCGCTCGGGTCGATGTCCGGGAAGCGGTCCAGGAGCTCGCCGAAGCGCGGGTCGTCGCGGAAGACCGGCTCGCCCCGGCCGTGCACCCGCACGATGTTCGGCGGCCCCTCGAAGGCGCACCACATCAGGGTGATCCGGCCGTTCTCCCGCAGGTGCGCGACGGTCTCGGCATTGGAGCCGGCGAAGTCGAGGTAGGCCACGGTGTGCTCGTCGAGCACCGCGAACGAGCCCTTGAGGCCCTTGGGGGAGAGGTTGACCGTGCCGTCGCCGGACAGGGGCGCGGTCGCGGTGAAGAAGAGGGGCTGCTCCTCGATGAACGAACGGAGCCTTCCGTCTATGCGCTCGTAGGTCTTTCCCATGGTTACGAAGTATCCGGGAAAGTATTTCGGTCGTCTAAGGAAATACGGGATCCGGCCGGACGTGCGTGCGCCGCGGCGGCCGCCCCGTGCCGGTGCTGTCCCGGGGCGGCCGCCGCACCTGTCACCTCACTTGTTCAGCTGGCAGGCGGCGAGGGCGTTCAGGCCCTGCGGCTTGGTGCCCTTGCGGCCGATCGAGATGGCGATGCGGTCGATCGTGGACTCGCGCTTGCCCTGCAGCGGGCCGAGGATCGCGTTCTGCACGAAGTTGGGGCCGCCCTGGCCGACGGTGTTCTGGAGGCGGGTGTTGGCCTCGTTGATCTGCGTCTGGAGGAGGGCGAGGTTGCGGTCGACCTCGGCCTTGGCGGTGGCGGGGACCGCGGGCAGCTGCGAGGCCACGTCCGGGCAGGTGATCGTGCCGACGCCATTGGCGTTGCCCGCGTTACCGGCGTTACCGGCGTTACCGGCGTTGCCCTTGTTCCCCGCGTTTGCGTTGTTCCCGGCGTTCGCGTTGTTTCCCTTGTTGCCCGCGTTACCGGCCGCCGGGGCGGCCGCGCCGCCGTTGTTCGCCGCGCCGCCCGCGTTCAGCGCGCAGCCGGCGAGGGCGTTCAGGCCCTGCGGCTTGGTGCCCTTGCGGCCGATCGAGATGGCGATACGGTCGATCGTGGACTCGCGCTTGCCCTTCAGCGGGCCGAGAATCGCGTTCTGCACGAAGTTGGGGCCGCCCTGGCCGACGGTGTTCTGGAGGCGAGTGTTGGCCTCGTTGATCTGCGTCTGGAGGAGGGCGAGGTTGCGGTCCACCTCGGCCTTGGCGGTGGCGGGGACCGCGGGCAGCTGCGAGGCCACGTCCGGGCAGGTGATCGTGCCGGGACCGGCGGCCAGCGTCTGGGCGTTGGTCGCACCGCCCTTGGACGACTCACCGGCGAGCGCGGAGTTCACGACCACCGCACCGGTCAGGGCCAGAGCGGCGGCCGCGCCGATGACGACCACACGACGCTTGTTGTACTTCGGAAGAGCCCTGGACATGCGGTGCCTCACTTGGGTCAGGAGTGGGTTTGTTTGACGCGGCCGGCGTTCAGCGGTGAGTACGGGTAAGCGGTTGCCGTTGTTCAAGGCATCTTCAAAAAGTCTTCGCAACTCATCCGGGCACGCACTGGCCCTCTCCTCCGGACACTCGGATTGACGAATCATGCAGACCTCTGCATAATCATGCAGGTCGGAGAATGCAGCGGTGAGGAGCAACGCAAGTGAGCAGCAACAGCGGTGACGTACGGCTCTGGGGCGGTCGTTTCGCCGACGGTCCCGCCGAGGCCCTGGCGAAGCTGTCCGCGTCCGTCCACTTCGACTGGCGGCTCGCTCCCTACGACATCGCCGGTTCCCGCGCCCACGCGCGCGTGCTGCACAAGGCCGGCCTGCTCACCGAGGACGAGCTGACCCGGATGATCGCGGGCCTCGGCACGCTCGAGGCGGACGTCGCCGACGGCTCCTTCGTGGGCACGATCGCCGACGAGGACGTCCACACCGCTCTGGAACGCGGTCTCCTGGAGCGCGTCGGCCCCGACCTCGGGGGCAAACTGCGCGCCGGCCGCTCGCGCAACGACCAGATCGCCACCCTCTTCCGGATGTACCTGCGCGACCACGCCCGGATCGTCGGCGGGCTGATCGCCGATCTCCAGGACGCCCTGGTCGGCCTGGCGGAGGCCCACCCCGACGTGGCCATGCCGGGCCGCACCCACCTCCAGCACGCCCAGCCGGTGCTCTTCGCCCATCACGTCCTCGCCCATGTGCAGTCCCTCTCCCGGGACGCCGAGCGGCTGCGTCAGTGGGACGAGCGCACGGCCGTCTCGCCGTACGGCTCGGGCGCCCTCGCCGGCTCCTCCCTCGGCCTGGACCCGGAGGCTGTGGCCGAGGACCTCGGTTTCGAGAACGGCAGCGTCGGCAACTCCATCGACGGCACCGCCTCGCGGGACTTCGTCGCGGAGTTCGCGTTCATCACCGCGATGATCGGCGTGAACCTCTCCCGGATCGCCGAGGAGATCATCATCTGGAACACGAAGGAGTTCTCCTTCGTGACGCTGCACGACGCCTTCTCCACGGGTTCGTCGATCATGCCGCAGAAGAAGAACCCCGACATCGCGGAGCTGGCGCGCGGCAAGTCCGGCCGTCTGATCGGCAACCTGACCGGGCTGATGGCCACCCTCAAGGCCCTCCCCCTCGCCTACAACCGCGACCTCCAGGAGGACAAGGAGCCGGTCTTCGACTCCTGCGACCAGCTCGAGGTGCTGCTGCCCGCCTTCACCGGCATGGTCGCCACCCTGACCGTGCACCGTGAGCGCATGGAGGAACTGGCCCCGGCCGGCTTCTCGCTCGCCACCGACATCGCCGAGTGGCTCGTCAAGCAGGGTGTGCCGTTCCGTGTCGCGCACGAGGTCGCCGGCGAGTGCGTCAAGGCGGCGGAGGCCGAGGGCAAGGAGCTGGACGAGCTGACGGACGACCAGTTCGCGAAGATCAGCGCCCATCTGACCCCCGAGGTCCGCTCGGTCCTGAACGTCCAGGGCGCGCTGGCCTCCCGCAACGGCCGGGGCGGCACCGCCCCGAGCGCGGTCGCGATCCAGCTGGCCGAGGTGAAGGCGAACGTGCGGGCACAGCACGACTGGGCCACCGCCAAGCAGTGACGCGACGGGGTGCGGGGGGCCGCGCCGGCCGTGGCAGCCTCGCGTGGACGTGGACGTGGACGTGGACGTGGACGTGGACGTGGACGTGGGCGATCGCGACGCGCCCCGCACGCGCGGACGTTCCACACTCCCGCACACCCCGCACGCCGAACGGAGCGCCGTCGCGGGTTACGTTGGTCGTCAGCCGTACCGGAGCCGACCGAACGGAGCCCGCGATGCCCTTCGCCCGCCTCGCTTCAGCGACCACCCCCACCTGCCACATCGGCTTCGGACTCGCCGCCGTGGGCCGCCCCGGCTACCTCAACCTCGGTCGTGACCGGGACCTCCCGCAGGACCGCAGCGTCGAGGCGCTCCGCGCCCGGACGCACGAACTCCTGGACGCCGCCTACGCCCAGGGGGTCCGCTACTTCGACGCGGCCCGCTCCTACGGCCGCTCCGAGGAGTTCCTCGCGGGCTGGCTCGCCGCCCGGCCCGACGTCGACGACGCCGTCGTGGGCAGCAAATGGGGGTACACCTACACGGCCGGCTGGTCGGCGGACGCCGAGACGCACGAGGTCAAGGACCACGGCCTCGCCACTTACGAGCGTCAGCGCCGGGAGACGGACGGCCTGCTCGGCGACCGGCTCGACCTCTACCAGATCCACTCGGTGACCCCGGACAGCCCGGCCCTCACCGACAAGGAGCTGCACGCGAAACTGGCGGAGGCCGCGGCGCGCGGCCGCACGGTCGGCTTCTCCACCAGCGGCCCCGCCCAGGCCGACGCCATCCGTGCCGCGCTCGCCGTGACGGTCGACGGCGAGCCCCTCTTCCGGACCGTCCAGTCGACCTACAACCTCCTGGAGACCTCGGCCGGCCCGGCCCTCGCCGAGGCCCGCGAAGCCGGACTGACGGTGATCGTGAAGGAGGGCATGGCCAACGGACGTCTCGCCGGTCCGGCCGCACCCGACGCCCTCAAGGCGGTTGCCCAGGAGACGGGCCTCGGCTGTGACGCCGTCGCGCTCGCTGTGATCCTGAGCCGGCCCTGGGCCGGCGTCGTCCTCTCCGGCGCGGCGACCACCGCCCAGCTCGCGTCCAACCTGCACGCGGCGGCCGTCGACCTCGACGACGACCGTCTGGAGCGGTTGGCCCAGCTGTCGGAGGACCCGCAGGCCTACTGGGAGCGGCGCAGCCGGCTGCCCTGGCACTGAGCCCACGGCGTCCGGCGGATCCCCGCCCGACCGCCTCGGGTGAGTCGCGCATGCCCAGGGTGAGACATGAATGTCTCACATGGGTTACTCTTGTCTCATGGCTGTCGACCGTGACCATGTGCTGCGCAGTGCCGCGGCCCTGCTGACCCGAAAGTCCACCGCGACGATGGACGAGGTCGCCAGGGCGGCCGGGATCAGCCGCGCCACGCTGCACCGCCACTTCGCCGGCCGCGACGCGCTCGTGCGCGCCCTGGAGTCCCTCGGCATCGCGGAGTGCGAGTCCGCCCTCGAGGCGGCCCGACCGGACGAGGGCCCGGCGCCCGACGCCGTGCGCCGGCTGGTGCGGGAGATCGAACCGGCCGCCGCGCTGCTCGCCTTCCTCTACACCGAGAACCAGCTGTTCGAGGGCGAGCAGCAGAATCCGGGCTGGACCAGGATCGACGAGCGCATCGCGGCCCTGTTCCGGCGCGGCCAGGCCGACGGCGAGTTCCGCATCGACCTCACCCCCGCCTGGCTCACCGAGGCGCTCTACGGCCTGCTGGCCTCCGGCGCCTGGGCGGTCTCCGAGGGCAGGGTCGCCGGCAAGGACTTCACCCACATGATCACCGAGCTGTTGCTCGGCGGCGCACTGCGTCACTAGGGCCGGCGGCACGACCGACCTGCGGCCCGCTGCTCGGCGGCACGACCGACCTGCGGCCTGCTGTCCGGCGGCACGACGGGCTTGGCGCCCGCCGCCCGGCAGCACGACCGGCCTGCCGCCCGCTGCTCGGTGCCCCACCGCCTGAGGCCCGCAGCTCGAGCTCACCGCCACAGGACCGCCGGCTCGAGCAGCCCCCGTCCCCGTCACCCGATCCTTCGAATCATCCGGCTCACCCGGCCGACCCAGCTCACGAACAGAGGAACCATGACCAGCACCCTGCAGCCGGCGACCACGACCGAGGCGGTGAGGCGCCCCGACCGTTGGCTGGCGCTCTCCGTCCTCGTGCTCGCCGTGCTGCTGGTGGCCGTCGACGCGACCGTCCTCGGTCTCGCGACCCCGTACATCAGCGAGGACCTCGAACCCTCCGGCGCCCAGCTGCTCTGGATCGGCGACGTCTACTCGTTCGTCATCGCCGGTCTGCTCGTCTCGATGGGCAGCCTCGGCGACCGCATCGGCCGCAAGCGGATCCTGCTGATCGGCGCCACCGCGTTCGGCCTGATATCGGTCCTCAACGCCTACGCGACGTCGCCGGAGACGATGATCGCGGCCCGCGCGCTGCTGGGAGTGGCCGGAGCGACCCTCATGCCGGCCACCCTCGCCCTGATCCGCAACCTCTTCCACGACCCGCGCGAACGCAGTCTGGCCGTCGGCATCTGGGGTGCGACGGCCTCGGCGGGCACCGCGGTCGGTCCCATCGTGGGCGGATTCCTCCTCGAGCACTTCTGGTGGGGCTCGGTCTTCCTCATCAATCTGCCCGTCATGGTGGTGCTCGTGGTGGTCGGCGTGAAGACGCTGCCCGAGTCCAGGAACCCCGACCACGGCCCCTGGGACCTGCTCAGCGTCACGCTGTCACTGGTCGGCGTGATCGCCGTCGTGTACGCCGTGAAGGAGGTCGCCGCTCACGGCCCGAGCGGCGAGGCCCTCGCCTCGGCCGTGGTCGGCGCCGCGGCGCTGTACGGCTTCGTGCGCCGTCAGTTCGCGCTCCCGGTCCCGCTGCTGGACATGCGGCTCTTCCGCAGCCGCGGTTTCAGCGGTGCGGTGCTGGCCGACCTGCTGACCGTGCTCGGCATGTCCGGCCTGGTGTTCTTCCTCTCCCAGTACCTGCAGTCGGTACAGGGCAGGCGGCCCCTGGAGGCGGGGCTGGCCGAACTGCCGGCAGCGGTCGGCGCGGTGACGGCCGGTCTGCTGGCAGGCCGCGTGGCGCGCCGCTTCTCGGTGCGGTCCGTGGTCTCCTGCGGTCTCGCGGCGATCGGCCTGGCGCTGGCCGCGCTGACGACGGTCACCGGGACCACCGGCTATCCCATGCTGGGCGCGGCCCTGCTGGTGGTGGGCGTGGGCGCCGGGTTCTCCTTCACGGTGACCGCGGACGTCATCCTGGGCTCGGTGCCGAAGAACCAGGCGGGCGCTGCCTCGGCCGTCTCCGAGACGGCGTACGAACTGGGCGCGGCGCTCGGCATCGCCCTGCTCGGCTCGATCGTGACCGGTGTCTACCGGGGCTTCGCGGCCCCGGCCGGCACACCGCAAGAGGCGCACGAGTCGTTGGGCGGCGCGGTGGAGGCGGCGGGGCATCTGCCGCCGGCCGCGGGCGCGGAGATGCTGGCGTCGGCCCGCGCGGCCTTCGTCGACGGCCTGGCGGTGGCGTCCGGAGTGGGCGCGGCGGTTCTGCTGGCGGCGGCGGTGGCGGCGTGGTTCCTGCTCAGGGGACAGCGCCTGGAGACCGCCGGCTGAGGGAAGCGGGCCACGGGCGCGCGGAACGGCGCCCGCACGTCACCAGGGAGGTCCCGCAGTCCGAGGGGTGCGGCGCACCGCCCTCCGGGCCCCGGCGCGCCCGCACAGGACGACGCACCCCGCACCGGACGACGATGCACCCCGTCGGTCGATGCACCCCGTCGGTCGACGCACCCCGTCGGAGGCGCTTACGCAGCCTTGGCCTTGGTGGCGTACATGTCCACGTACTCCTGACCCGACAGCCGCATGACCTCGGTCATCACGGAGTCGGTGACGGCGCGCAGCACATAGCGGTCCCGGTCCATCCCGTCGTACCGGGAGAACTCCATCGCCTCGCCGAAGCGGACCGTCACCCGGCCCGGACGGGGCATGCCCGCTCCGCCCGGCTGAAGCTTGTCCGTGCCGATCATCGCGAACGGCACGACGGGCGCGCCCGTCATCAGCGTCAGCCGCGCGATGCCGGTACGGCCCCGGTAGAGACGGCCGTCGGGGGACCGCGTGCCCTCGGGGTAGATCCCGAAGACGTTGCCCTCCTCCAGGATCCGGCGTCCGGTCATCAGTGCGGCGACGCCGCCGCGGCCGCCGTCCCGGTCCACCGGGATCATGCCGACCCCGGTGAAGAACCAGGCCATCAGCCGGCCCTTGAGGCTCTTGCCGGTGACGTACTCGTCCTTGCCGATGAAGAAGACCTGTCGGTCGCACACCAGCGGCAGGATCATCGAGTCGATGAAGGTGAGGTGATTGCCCGCCAGGATCACGGGGCCGTCGCCCGGGATGTGCTCCGCGCCCTCGACCCGGGGGCGGAACATCAGGCGCATGACCGGTCCGAGCACTGCCTTGATGAGCGCGAAGCGCGACAACGAGCCCTCCGATGTCAAGGGAAAAGGGTATGAGTCTGTGCAGGTGAGGACGATACTCGCGGGCCGGGGGCCGACGCACATCGGGTCACCCAGGTCTTACGCACTGTTGACGTTTGTTTACCTGTACGGCCGCATGGCCGCCCGCCCGTAGCCCGTCCGTCATCCGCACGGAACGGGGTGGACCACACTCGACACGGGAGGGCCGGCGCCTTGCCGCAGCCTTCGCCGGGCTGCCCGAGGACCGGGCCGCGCCAGGACCCGGGCGCTCGTGCGTCCGGCGCGCCGCCCGGCTCCGACCGGGACCGCCGTGCCAGGGCTCGGAACGGGTTCCCCGGCCGGCCGCGCCGAATCCCCGCGTCCGACGACCCGTCACCTCGACGTACCGCATGGACCGCATCCGTCGTAGGCGACCTCGCGCACCCGGCGTACACCAGGTGCCGTCCGACGTCCTCCGCGTGTTGGGGCCGAGGTCTCCCGCAGGTCATGTCCACGCCCCTACCATCGGCCCGCACGGACGAGCCGACGGCTGGAGGCCCCGCATGGGAACGCAGGACACGCAGGAGTCGAACGAGCAGGCGCGCGCGGGCGGCACCGGCCGACGGGCGCTTCTGGGCGCGGCCGTGCTCGGCGCCGGAGGCGTGCTCGGTCTGTCCGGCACGGCGGCGGCCGCCGAGGCACGCCACGGGGGAGGCGGCCTCAGGAGCCTTCCGGTGCCCACCGTCATCGGTCATCGCGGCGCCAGCGGCTACCGCCCCGAGCACACCTTCGGCTCCTACCAGCTCGCCCTCGACCTGGGGGCCGACATCGTGGAGGCCGGCGACCTCGTCCCCACCCGGGACGGCCACCTCGTCTGCCGGCACGAGCCGGAGATCGGCGGCACGACGGACGTCGCCGCCCACCCCGAGTTCGCCGACCGCCGGACGACGAAGGTGCTCGACGGCGTCCCCACCACCGGTTGGTTCACCGAGGACTTCACGCTCGCCGAGCTGAAGAGACTGCGGGCGGTCGAGCGCATCCCGGCCAATCGCCCGCACAACACGCTCTACGACGGCCGTTGGGGGATCCCCACCTTCGAGGAGGTCCTCAAGTGGCAGGACGAGCAGACCCGTAAGCGCGGCAAACAGGTCTGGATCTACCCCGAGACCAAGCACCCCACCTACTTCCGCAAGCAGGGCCTGGGACTGGAGGAGCGGGTCGCCAAACTGCTGCACAAGTACGGCAAGGACAGGAAGAACTCGCCGGTCGTCCTGCAGTCCTTCGAGCCGACCAGCATCCAGCGCCTGAACAAGCTGGTCGACAACCCGCTCGTCGTGCTGTTGTCCACCGCCGGCTCCCGCCCCTGGGACTTCGTCGAGACGGGCGACCCGCGCACCGTCGCCGACCTGATCACGCGGGCCGGCCTGCGGGAGATCGCCGGGTACGCGCAGGGCATCGGACCCACCCTCGACCTGGTCATCCCGAAGGACGCGGCCGGCAACCTGACCAGGCCGACCACCCTGGTGAAGGACGCCCATGCGGTCGGCCTGATCCTGCACCCCTACACCATGCGCAACGAGAACCCCTTCCTGCCCGCGGACTTCCGCAAGGGCTCGGACGTGGATGCCTACGGCGACTCCTTCGGCGCGTTCCGCACCTACTTCGCGACCGGCATCGACGGGGTCTTCACGGACAACCCGGACACCGGAGTGCTGGCCCGCGCGGACTTCGTCAACGGCTGAGTCCTCGTTGGGGTGACAGTCGGCCGCCCGGGCAACCGACCGCCCGGGCCGCCGCATCGTGTGGCATATGACCCCCGACTTGCTCGCCTCCCTGCACCCGCTGCTCAGTGCGGAGGCCTCCGCGGAGGCCCCTGCCGCCGGCGCCGAACCCGGTGACCTGGAGCAGGCCGTCTGGCTCCGTCTCCTCGAGCGCCTCGCCGCCGACGGCCCGCCCCGAGATCCCGAGGGCTGGCTGCGCCGGGCCGTCCGGGCCGAGGTCCGCCGTACCCGCCGCACCGCCCGTCGTGAACAGCCTTACGAGACCGAGCCCGCCGACGAAGCGGAACGCGGACCCGAACACCTGGCCCTGACCGCCGCCCGCCATCGAGCCCTGCGCGAGGCCGTGCACCGGCTGCCCGGTCGCTGCTCGCGTCTTCTGCAGGCCCTCCTCTCGCCCGAGGACCTCACCTACCGGGAGATCGCGGGGAAGTTGGGTATCTCACAGGGCAGTCTCGGACCGGAACGTTCCAGATGTCTGGGATGTCTTCGCCGATTGCTCGCACCGGAGGTTGCGGCTCCCGAAGTGCGGGGATAGGAGTGAGGGACCACAGGCGATCAGGTGAGCGAGAGGCGTGCGCACATGGGCATGAGCGTGACCATCTCGGTGGCGACCGAGCAGGATGCCGAGCAGATCTTCAGACTGCAGTACCTGTGCTTCCAGAGCGAAGCCGCGCTGTACGGGAACTACCGCATCGCCCCGCTCGTCCAGAGCCTCGACTCCGTCCGGCAGGAACTCGCCGCCGACTGCGTCTTCGTGGCCCGGCTGGGCGACGAGGTGGTCGGCTCGGTACGCGGCACCCTCACCGAGGACGGCGCCGCCGCCATCGGCAAGCTCTGCGTCCACCCCCGCCTCCAGGGGCACGGCATCGGCGCACGGCTGCTGCGCGCCGCCGAGTCGGCGCTGGGAGGCGAGCGCGGCGCCAAGAAGTTCCGCCTTTTCGCCGGCCACCGCAGCGAGGGCAACCTCCGCCTCTACCGCCGGGTCGGCTACGAGACGGTCGGCACCTCGCAGGGCACGGACGGCGTGCCGATGATCGTCCTGGAGAAGCAGGCCGGGGAGTACGCGGCTACGGCGTAGTCGTGCGGGAGGTGCGCAGCCAGTACAGGGCCGACACGGGCAGCAGCACGGGGATGAAGACGTACCCCATCCCGTAGTCGGACCACACGGTCGCCTCGGGGAAGGCGGAGGGCTGCACCAGGGTCCAGGTCCCGACGACCAGTACGCCCGCGAGTTCGGCGGCGCAGCACAGCCGCGCCGCCCTGCGGGCCGTCTCGCCGCCCCGCACCAGCGAATAGGTGATGAAGCCGTACACCACGCCCGCCACCGCCGACAGCGTGTACGACAGCGGCGCGCGGTCGAAGTGCGCGGCGATCTCGTACGCCGACCGCGACACCGCGCCGACCACCATCACGCCGTAGAACCACACCAGCAGCATCCCGGGCCCGCTGATCAGCCGGTCCGGCTTCTCCTGCACCGCCGCCATCTCAGCCTCCCCAGATGTCGAAGAGCCGCACCTCGAGCACGGCGAGGACCACGCCGCCCGCGGCGACCGTCACCGAACCCCAGCGGGTCCGTTCGGCCAGCGACATGAACCCCGCGGTCGGCACGCACGCGAACGCGCCCAGCAGATACGCCACGAACAGCGTCGTGCCCTGCTCCGGCTTCTCGCCCCGCGCCAGCTGAACGATCCCGATCACCAGCTGGACCGTCGCCAGCAGGGAGACCACGGCCATCCCGATGAAGTGCCAGTCCTTGGTCGGCTGGTCGCGGTAGGCGGCCCAACCGCACCAGGCGGCGAGCAGCAACGCGGCGGCGCCGGTCGCCGCCGTCAGGGCATCAAGCATGCAGTGACCTTAATACGGCGTAACAGACACTCCGCGGTCGGCCCCGGGGACCCGCGCGACCGGGGGCGCGGGGATCTCCGTGCAGGGGCGGGGGACGCCGAAGGCCGTCCACGGATGTCCAGAATGCGGACAGCTGTTTCTTGGTCAGCACCGTACGTCTGCTTTACTGATGCTCATGACCACTACGAGCTGCCGCACCCGTGCGACCGAGGCGACCCTGACGCCCGGTGCTCGTTGCATGTGTCGAATGTGCGCCTTCTAGAGGGCCCCCGCACCACCCCCGAGCTCGCGCCCCGAAGCGAGACGCCGTGGCAGGTCCGTACGCCGCATCTCTGCCGTACATGACCTGAGCCGCGCCCCGCGCGCATGTTTCTCACCGTTCCCTTTCCGCCACGGCGAGAACCGTGTCGCGTCCTGACAGCCTGCATCCGTGCGCCCGGGCACACCCACGCCCGCGCACTCGACAGTGACGGAAACCCCCACGTGATCACCACCACGGGCCTGACCAAGGTCTACCGCTCGCGCGGCCGTGAGGTCACCGCCCTCGACGGCGTCGACCTGCATGTACGCGAAGGCGAGGTGTACGGCGTCATCGGCCGGTCCGGCGCCGGAAAGTCCTCGCTCATCCGCTGCGTCAACCTCCTGGAACGCCCCACCGCCGGAACGGTCACCGTCGACGGGCGGGACCTCACCGCGCTCGCCGGGCGGGGCCCCCGCGCCGGCAAGGAACTGCGGCAGGCGCGCAGCCGGATCGGCATGGTCTTCCAGCACTTCAACCTGCTGTCCTCGCGGACCGTGCAGGACAACGTCGAACTGCCGCTGGAGATCCTCGGCTCCTCCGGGAAGGAACGATCCCGCAGGGCGCTGGAGCTGCTCGACCTGGTCGGGCTCGCCGATCAGGCGAAGGCCTACCCGGCGCAGCTGTCCGGCGGCCAGAAACAGCGCGTCGGCATCGCCCGCGCGCTGGCCGGCGACCCGAAGGTGCTGCTCTCCGACGAGGCGACCAGCGCACTCGACCCCGAGACCACCCGCTCCATCCTCCAGTTGCTGCGCGACCTGAACCGGCAGCTGGGCCTGACGGTCCTGCTCATCACGCACGAGATGGACGTGGTGAAGTCGATCTGCGACTCCGCCGCGCTCATGGAACACGGCAGGGTCGTCGAGTCCGGCACGGTCAGTGAACTGCTCGCCGCCCCGGGCTCCGAACTGGCCGCCGCTCTCTTCCCGGTCGGCGGCGATGCGAGCGACCACGACCGCACCGTCGTGGACGTCACCTTTCACGGCGAGGCCGCCACCCAGCCCGTCATCTCCCAGCTGTCGCGCACCTACAACATCGACATATCGATCCTCGGCGCCGCAGTCGACACCGTCGGCGGCCTCCAGATCGGCCGGATGCGCATCGAGCTGCCCGGCCGCTACGAGGACAACGTCGTGCCGATCGGCTTCCTGCGCGAACAGGGCCTGCAGATCGACGTCGTGGACCACGCGCCCCAGGAACCCGCGCTCATCGAGGGAGGCGTCAAGTGAGCTGGTCGGAGATGCAGCCCCTGCTGGCGCAGGCCTGTTGGGACACCCTCTACATGGTCGGCTGGTCCACCCTCGTGGCCGTCGCCGGCGGCCTCCCGCTCGGCGTCCTGCTGGTCCTGACCGACCGCGGCGGGCTGCTCGAGAACATCTTCGCCAACAAGGTCATCGGGCAGATCGTGAACGTCGCCCGCTCGATGCCCTTCATCATCCTGATGGTGGCGCTGATGAACTTCACGCGCACGATCACCGGCACCACCATCGGCCGTGAGGCCGCGATCGTGCCGCTCGCCATCGGGGCCATCCCGTTCTTCGCGCGCCTGGTCGAGACGGCTGTCCGCGAAGTGGACGGCGGGCTCGTCGAGGCCGTGCAGTCGATGGGGGGCGACACCTGGACGATCGTGCGCAAGGTCCTCGTCCCGGAGTCCCTGCCCTCCCTCGTCGCCGGCGCCACGACCACGGTCGTCACCCTCATCGGCTACTCCGCCATGGCCGGCACCGTCGGCGCCGGCGGGCTCGGCGACATCGCCATCCGCTACGGCTACCAGCGCTTCCAGACCGAACTGATGTGGATCACGGTGGCGATCCTCGCCGTCGTCATCTCGCTCATCCAGTTCGCCGGCGACCACGCGGCCCGCGCCCTGCACCGCCGCGGCGGCAGTTCGGGCCCCGCCCCCAGGCTCCGCCTGCTGAAGGCGAAGGAGCCGGCCGCCGCCGACGTCGGCAAGGTCGCCTGAGCCCCCGGGCCGCCCGTCAGACTCCCCGCACCACCCGACGCGGGGCCGCACCACCTTTTCAGGAAAGGCACTTTTCGTGCGTAACACCACCAAGATCACCACTGCTGTCCTCGCCGCCGGAGCCCTCACCCTCGGACTCACCGCCTGCGGCTCGGACAAGGACTCCGGCGCCGACGCGAACGCCACGCTGACCGTCGCCGCCACACCCACCCCGCAGGGCGAGATCCTCGACTACATCAAGGACAACCTCGTGGCGAAGGCCGGCCTCAAGCTCGAGGTCAAGGAGTTCACGGACTACGTCACGCCCAACACGGCGGTCCAGCAGGGTGAGGTCGACGCCAACTACTTCCAGCACCAGCCCTACCTCGACGACTTCAACAAGAAGAACGGCACCGACATCGTCGCCGTGCCCGGCGCCACGGTGCACCTCGAGCCGCTCGGCCTGTACTCCCGCAGCGTCAAGAAGCTCGACGCCCTGAAGAAGGGCGCCACCGTCGCCCTGCCGAACGACACCACCAACGAGGCCCGCGCGCTGAAGCTCCTGGAGGCAGGCGGCCTCATCGGCCTGAAGCCGGGCGTCGGCTACGACGCGACCCCCAAGGACGTCGCCTCCAACCCCAGGGGCCTGAAGTTCAAGGAGCTCGAGGCGGCCCAGCTGCCGCGCTCCCTCTCCGACGTCGACGCCGCCGTGATCAACGGCAACTACGCGCTGGAGGCCAAGCTCAGCCCGGCGAAGGACGCCCTGGTGGCCGAGTCCGCGAAGGGCAACCCGTACGCCAACTTCCTCGCCGTGAAGAAGGGCGACGAGGGCGACCCGCGCGTGAAGAAGCTGGCCGGGCTGCTCACCTCTGCCGAGGTGAAGAAGTTCATCGAGGACAAGTACGACGGAGCCGTCGTGGCGGCCTTCTGACCCACGCCCCCGACGCACACGCACGGGGTCCGCGCCTTCACCCGGTGTGGACCCCGTGGTGGGGTTCCGGGCCCACATGCTGCATGCTGGGCAGTTCAGTCGGCCCTGACGGGGCGGCAGGTCTCACCAGAGGTCCCGAAGGTTACGGAGCGGCGCATGACGAGCACCTTCCCCAACATCTCCATCAGCACGGAGCGGTTGGGCTTGCGTCCCCTCGACGAGGACGACGTGCCCGCCCTGGCCGACATGATGAACGACGAGCAGGTCACGGCATGGACCGCCGTGCCCCAGCCCTTCGACGAGGCGGCCGCCCGCCGCTGGATCGCCGAGTACGCGCCCGAGGAACGCACCGCGGGACGCGGCCTCGACCTCGCGGTCACCGAGTTCCTCACCCAGCGCCTGGTCGGCGTCGTCCAGCTCGCCAAGACCAACTGGCACGTGCGCTCCACCGAACTGTCGTACATCATCGCCCCCTGGGCGCGCGGCGAGGGCTACGCCTCCGAGGCGGCGCTCGCCACCGCCCAATGGCTGTTCACCGATCAGAAGTTCGAGCGCATCGAGCTGCGCACGGCCGCCGACAACACCGCCGCCCAGCAGGTCGCGCAGAAGATCGGCTGCATCAGCGAGGGCGTGCTGCGCGGCGCCTGCATAGCGCGCGCCCGCGCCGAGGACGGCGCCTGGAACGAGGTGCGCACCGACTACATCGTCTACAGCCTCCTCCCGGAGGACCTGGACGGCGGCGGCGAGCACTTCGCGGAGAGCGGCGGATTCACGTCGTACACCGACTGGAACTGATCCCGCCGCAGGTGTCACCGCCGCCGCCCGCGCCCGCCGACCAGGTACCCTCACGGAGCCCGCTGCCTGCGTGAACCCGGGGGAGACTGACGACGATGGCCGACCGCGTCACGGTGATCGGCTGGGACGGCTCGCCGCTGACCGACGCGGCCCGCTCCGCTCTGAGCGCCGCCACGCTGGTGGCCGGCGCCGCCCACCACCTGGCGCTGCCCGAGGTGCCGCCCGGCGCGGAACGCATCCGGCTCGGCAGCGTCGCGCTCGCGGCCCGCCGTATCACCGGCCACCGCGGCACCGCCGTCGTCCTCGCCGACGGCGACCCTGGCTTCTTCGGCGTCGTACGGACCCTGCGCGCACCCGAGTTCGGCCTGGAGGTCGAGGTCGTCCCGGCCGTCTCCGCCGTCGCCGCCGCCTTCGCCCGCGCCGGGATGCCCTGGGACGACGCCCAGGTGGTCGTCGCCCACCGGCGCACGCTGCGACGGGCGGTCAACGTGTGCCGCGCGCACACCAAGGTGGCCGTCCTCACCTCCCCGGGCGCCGGTCCCGCCGAGCTCGGCCTGCTCATGGAGGGCGTGCACCGCACCTTCGTGGTCTGCGAGGAACTCGGCACCGGCCGCGAGCAGGTCAGCGTCGTCACCTCCGACAAGGCGGCCGACCACACCTGGCGCGACCCCAACGTCGTCATCGTCATCGGCCCCGCCGTCCCGGCCGCCGCCGGGGACGGCGGCTGGATCGCCGGCCGTGACCCGGGCGCCGGCCCGCGCGGCTGGACCCTGCCCGCCGACGCCTACGGCGGCGGGCTGGGCGAGGGGGAGGCGCCGTTGCTGCGCGCCGCCCAACTGGCCCACCTCGGGCCGCGGACGGGCGACCTCGTCTGGGACATCGGCTGCGGCAGCGGCGCCTTCGCCGCCGACGCCGCGCGGGCGGGCGCCGCCGTCATCGCCGTCGACCGGGACATGCAGGCGTGCGCCCGCACCGACGCCGCCGCGCGCCGGCACGGGGTCCAGCTCCAGATCGTCCGCGGAGACGCCCCGCACGTGCTGGAGAACCTGCCGGAACCGGACGTCGTCCGGGTCGGCGGCGGGGGAGCGGCCGTCGTCTCCGCGGTCGCCGACCGCCGCCCGCAGCGCATCGTCACCCATGCGGCCACCCGGGACGCCGCCGAACTCGTGGGCCGCGACCTGACCGAGCACGACTACCGCGTCGAGTGCGCCCTCGTGCAGGCCGTCGAACTCGACACCAGGGCCTGGACGGAGACGGAGCGGAGCGTCGCGTTCCTGCTCACGGGGGTTCTCGCGGACCGTCGGCCCTGACCCGGTTCGCCCGCCCGGTGATCCTGTTGTCGTACCGCGCGCGGTAGGCTGGCCGATCGTCGTACCGCTTACGGTCACCCGGCGCTTCGTCGGCCAATGTCCGGAAAACACCTCCCTTTTGGGCTGGGTGTGGTACGGCAGAACCGGAGGACGCGCAACGTGGCGCAGTCCACAGCGGAGCGTTGCGGATCAAGCTGTCGCGACGACCCGACGGCCGCGACAATGCCACTGTATGGCTTTGTCGCTTTTTCGAGCGGGTCGTTCGTGCCGCTGGGCACGGACGCTCGTTCTCACTGCGGGGCGGTCGGTGCGCCGCTCCGGGCGAGCTGGTCGTAAGAGCACTAACCGATGGGCGAGGGGTACGCATGACCGACACCGGCCAGGTCCCGGGCGAGGCGCTGCCGGAGAACGCAGGCATGGTGGAGCAGCCGGGCGCCCCCGCGCACGGTGCGTACACCTACCTCTCCGAGACCCCCGCCGAGGACGAAGACCTCCTGCTGCTGCCGGGCGCCCAGAGCGCCTGGGGCAACGAGGTGGCCCCGCCCGCCCCGGAGCCGGTGGTCGAGACGGTGCACGAGCCCGGCCCGCACGAGACGGACGGCCGCGACAGCGGCTCGGTCGACCTCAGCGCAGTCCGCCTGCCGGGTGCGTCGGCGCCCCAGGCGGCCCCGCGCCGGCCGCTGCACCTCGGCCCGCCGATCCCCGACGCCTCCGCCAGTCCGGTCCGCTCCCTCGCCGACCGCGGCCCCGCGGGCGCTCCGGTCCGCCAGCCCGGCCCGTCCGCCTCCGGGCCCGAGTACCTCGACGTGCCGCAGTTGCGCGAGATGCCGCTGCAGGGCGCGGCGCCCTGGGGCGCCGCACACGTCACGGCGCAGACGCCGGCCGCTTCCGGGGTGACGACCGCGGAGGCGACCGTGCCGGCCCCGGTCGCGGCGCAGCAGCAGGGCGAACCGGCGGGCGCCGCCCAGGCCCTGGTGGCCCGGATGGCGACCGAGGCGATCGCCGCGACCGCCCCGCAGGAACCCGAAGCCGGGCACACGGCCGAAGACGAAGGCGCGTCGCCGCAGACGCCGTCCACCGGGACGTACGGGGTCGTCGACCCCGGTCAGCTGCTGGGCGCCGCCATGATGGCGGAGGCCGGCGAGGAGCTGGCCGAGGCTGCGGGCTCGCCCGTGTCCGGCGGTGACCAGCCGGCGGACGCCTCTGCCGAGCGGACGCCGTCGCCGGCCGACGAGGACGCCGCCGTGGCCTCCCGGACGCCGGAAGCCGTGGAACCGGACGGGCACGGCGCCGCCGAGGCCGTAGAGCCCACCGAGCCTCCCGTACAGGTACAGGCGGACGTGCCGCAGACGCCGCAGACGGCGGACGCCGGCGAGGCGGGCCCCGCGGCGGAAGCCGCCGAGGAGTCCGAGTCTCGACCTCAGGTCCACGCATCGGACCCGGACGCGCATTCCGCCGACGTGCCTGCCCCGGCTCCGCAGACGTCGGCGCAGACCGCTCCGGTCGCCGACGCGTTCGCCGTCCCGGAGGCGGTGCCGGCCGTCGAGCCCGCCGCGGCCCCGGAGCCCGAGCCCGCTCTGGGCGGAGGTCCCGAAGAAGCCGGGGTTCCGCAGCCCGTCGAGGCCGTGACCGAGGAAGCGGCAGAAGAGCCGGAGCCGGCGGCGCAGGCCCCCGCGCCGGAATCCGGGACCGTCCGGAGCGCCGACGCCGACGCCGACGCCGACGCCGTCGCCGAGACGATCGTCCCGCAGGCCGAGACCGCATCCGAGGAGGAGCAGCCGGCCGAACCGGCCGCGGACGCCCTGCCCGCGCCGCAGGAGATCCAGGCGGCGGACCCGGAGCCGGAGAACCGGTCCGAGCCCGAGCCCCTGATCCCCGCCGCACCCCACATCGCGGACCCGGCATCCCACGCACCGGACACCCCGCAGCCCGCGCTCGCCCACGAGGAGTCCTCGCAGCCCGCCCCCGACACGGTGGTCGCCCCCGAAGCACCCCTCGCGGAGCCGCAGCCCGAGGCGGAACCCGAGCCCGGACCGGACGAGGCGGCGCAGGCACAGCCGGCGCCCCACCCGGAGCCCACGGTCGTGCCGGATCCGGTCGCCGAGCCGGTCGCCGAGCCGGTCGCCGTGCCGGCGGTCGCTTCCACAGCCGCCCCCGAGCCCCGGACCTTCCTCGCGGACGCAGTCCCCGCCCCGCAGCCCGTGCCCTCGGGGGCGAGCGACGGGACCGGCGACGATCTCGCGACCGCCGCCCCCCAGGGCCCCCAGCCCGCGCCGCTGCCGACGGACGCGGACCACGCGGTGCACCAGGCGGGGGAAGCCCTGCCCGGACGCGGGCACGCCGTCGCCGAGCCCGCACCGCGGCAATTCCTGGGGGAGTTCGTGCCGGTCGAGGGCGCGGCGACCGCCCCTACGCAGCTCGCCCCGACCCCGCCGCACCCGCCCGTGCCCGCGACCGAGGACGGGTCGGTTCCGGAGCCGGCCCCCGAGGCGGCCACGGAAGCGGCCGGTGAGGCGCAGTCCGCCGCCGAGGCCACCCCCTCCGGCCCGCCCGCCGCCACGGTTCCCCTCGCCACGGTTCCCGCCCCTCGCGAGACCGCGCCCGGAGAGACCGCCCCGGGCGAGGCCGACCCCGCCGCGGGCGTCCAGGCAGCCCCGGACGCCCGGCAGGAGGCCGGCGTCGCCGCGTCCGGAGCCGTCGACCCCGAGGTCGTGCAGAGCCCGGAGGACCTGCAGACCAGAGCCGCCGAGCAGGACGAGGGCCCGGCCGCCGGGGAAGGCGCGCGCGTGTCGTCGGGTCCCGCCGCGCCCGGGTACGACGACGCGGAGCGCGAGGCCGTCCTGAAGGTCATGCGCGAGCGCCGGGACATCCGCAACGGCTTCCGCGACGACCCGATCCCGCACGAGGTGCTGCTGCGCGTCCTGGAGGCCGCCCACACCGCGCCCTCCGTCGGTCACTCGCAGCCCTGGGACTTCGTCGTCATCCGCTCCGCCGACACCCGGCGCGCCATGCACGAGCTGGCGGTCCGACAGCGTGACGCGTACGCGAAGTCGCTGCCCAAGGGCCGGGCGAAGCAGTTCAAGGAACTCAAGATCGAGGCCATCCTCGACACCCCGGTGAACATCGTCGTCACCGCCGACCCGACCCGCGGCGGCCGTCACACCCTCGGCCGTCACACCCAGCCGCAGATGGCGCCGTACTCCTCGGCGCTGGCGGTCGAGAACCTCTGGCTCGCCGCCCGCGCCGAGGGCCTCGGCGTCGGCTGGGTCAGCTTCTTCGACGAGCGCGAGATGGTCCGCGCGCTGGGACTGCCGGAGCACCTCGAGGTGGTCGCCTACCTCTGCGTCGGCTACGTCGACGAGTTCCCGGAGGAGCCCGAGCTGATGCAGGCGGGCTGGGCCAAGCGCCGTCCGCTGTCGTGGGTCGTCCACGAGGAGACGTACGGCCGTCGCGCGCTGCCCGGCGAGGACCCGCACGATCTGCTCGCCGAGACCGTCGCCAGCGTCCGCCCGCTGGACGCCAAGGCGCTCGGCGAGGCCTGGGAGCGGCAGAAGCGGATGACGAAGCCGGCCGGGGCGCTCGGCATGCTGGAGATCATCTCCGCGCAGCTGTCCGGTCTGTCCCGGCAGTGCCCGCCGCCGATCCCGGAGCCCGCGGCCGTCGCGATCTTCGCCGGCGACCACGGCGTCCACGCGCAGGGGGTCACCCCGTGGCCGCAGGAGGTCACGGCCCAGATGGTCGCCAACTTCCTGGGCGGCGGAGCGGTCTGCAACGCCTTCGCGAGCCAGGTGGGCGCCGAGGTGTGCGTGGTGGACGTGGGCGTCGCCGCCGAACTGCCCGCGACCCCCGGGCTGCTGCCCCGCAAGGTCCGCGCCGGCACGTCCGACATGACCACCGGTCCCGCGATGTCCCGCGAGGAGGCCAAGCAGGCCATCGAGGTCGGCATCGAGACGGCCCGCGACCTGGTGGCGGCCGGCAACAAGGCGCTCCTCACAGGCGAGATGGGCATCGCGAACACGACTGCGTCCGCGGCCCTCATCTCGGTCTTCACGGGCGCCGACCCCGCCGAGGTCACCGGTCGCGGCACCGGCATCAACGACGAGACGCTCGCGCGCAAGACGGAGGTCGTGCGCCGTGCCCTGGACTTCCACCAGCCGGACCCGGCGGACCCGATCGGCGTCCTGGCCGCGATCGGCGGCTTCGAGCACGCGGCGATGGTCGGTCTGCTCCTGGGCGGGGCATCGCTTCGCACGCCGGTGATCCTGGACGGCGTCAGCGCCGGCGCCGCCGCCCTGGTGGCCCGTGCGATCGCCCCCGAGGTCCTCGCGGCCTGCATCGCGGGTCACCGCAGCGCCGAACCCGGTCACGTGGCCGCCCTGAACAAGCTGGGTCTGCGTCCTCTCGTGGACCTCGACCTCCGTCTCGGCGAGGGCACGGGCGCGCTGCTGGCCCTGCCCCTGGTGCAGAGCACGGCCCGGGCGATGCACGAGGTGGCCACGTTCGACTCGGCGGGCGTGACGGAGAAGTAGGGCCCCCGCGGGGCCGGCGGGCGCGCTTGTGCGCGCCCCTGGCCCCGCCGCATGCTGAACACACCTGAACACACCTTTAAAATGCGCACGTCAGGGCTGCTCCAGAGTCGCAGCGCCCGCTCACTGCACGCCTCTGCCCGTACGAGGAGCCGCCCCTCATGGCCGAACACCCCGCCTACCCCGTAGGTCTCCGCCTCACCGGCCGCAGGGTCGTCGTCCTCGGCGGCGGCCAGGTCGCCCAGCGCCGCCTGCCCGCCCTGATCGCCGCGGGCGCGGTCGTCGAGCTCGTCTCCCCGAGCGCCACCCCGTCCGTGGAGGCGATGGCCGACGCGGGCGAGATCACCTGGTCCCGGCGCCGGTACGCGGAAGGCGACCTCGACGGGGCCTGGTACGCCCTGATCGCGACGAGCGACGCCGAGGCGAACGTCCTGGCGTCCGCGGAGGCGGAGGCGCACCGTATCTGGTGCGTGCGCTCCGACGACGCCGAGGCCGCGACCGCCTGGACTCCCGCGACCGGCCACAGCGAGGGTGTGACGGTCGCCGTCCTCACCACCGACGGCCGCGGCCGCGACCCCCGGCACACCGCCGCCATCCGCGACGCGGTCGTCGAGGGCCTGCGCGACGGCACCCTCGTCGCCCCCCACCACCGCACCCGGACCCCCGGCGTGGCGCTGGTCGGCGGCGGTCCCGGCGACCCCGACCTGATCACCGTCCGCGGCCGCCGTCTGCTCGCCGAGGCGGACGTCGTGATCGCCGACCGACTCGGCCCGCGCGACCTCCTCGCCGAGCTCCCGCCGCACGTCGAGGTGATCGACGCGGCGAAGATCCCCTACGGCCGGTTCATGGCCCAGGAGGCCATCAACAACGCGCTGATCGAGCATGCCAAGCAGGGCAAGTCCGTGGTCCGCCTCAAGGGCGGCGACCCGTACGTCTTCGGCCGCGGCATGGAGGAGCTCCAGGCCCTCGCCGAGGCCGGCATCGCCTGTACGGTCGTCCCGGGGATCTCGAGTTCGATCTCGGTGCCGGGCGCGGCCGGCATCCCCGTCACCCACCGGGGCGTCGCCCATGAGTTCACGGTGGTCAGCGGCCATGTGGCACCCGACGACGAACGCTCGCTGGTCGACTGGGAGTCCCTCGCGAAGCTCACCGGCACCCTGGTGATCCTGATGGGCGTCGACAAGATCGGGAAGATCGCCGAGGCCCTCGTGGCGCACGGCAAGTCGCCCGAGACCCCGGTCGCCCTCGTCCAGGAGGGCACGACGGCCGCCCAGCGTCGGGTCGACGCCACGCTCGCCACGGTCGCCGAGGCGGTCCGCGTCCAGGAGGTCAAGCCCCCGGCGGTCGTCGTCATCGGCCCGGTCGTCGGCGTCGGGCCGCGGACCTCAGAGTAACCCCGGGTAACACAACCGTTCCGAGCCGTTGGCACCGCACCCAGGACAAGGCAGTATCACCCCTGTGGCCGATCTCATCACCGTGGAAGATCCCGACGACCCGCGCCTGCGCGACTACACCGGCCTGACCGACGTCGAGCTGCGCCGCAGACGCGAGCCCGCCGAGGGCCTGTTCATCGCCGAGGGCGAGAAGGTCATCCGGCGCGCCAAGGACGCAGGGTACGAGATGCGCTCGATGCTGCTCTCGGCCAAGTGGATCGACGTCATGCGCGACGTCATCGACGAGCTCCCGGCGCCGGTCTACGCCGTCAGCCCCGACCTCGCCGAACGGGTCACCGGCTACCACGTCCACCGGGGCGCCCTGGCCTCGATGCAGCGCAGGCCGCTGCCCACGGCGGCCGACCTGCTCCACACCGCCCGGCGGGTGGTGGTCATGGAGTCGGTCAACGACCACACCAACATCGGCGCCATCTTCCGCTCGGCCGCCGCCCTCGGGATGGACGCCGTGCTGCTCTCCCCGGACTGTGCGGACCCTCTCTACCGTCGCAGCGTGAAGGTCTCGATGGGCGCGGTCTTCTCCGTTCCGTACGCCCGTCTGGACACCTGGCCGAAGGGCCTGGACTCGGTCCGCGAGGCCGGCTTCACCCTGCTCGCGCTCACCCCGGACGAGAAGGCCCGCAGCCTCGACGAGGCTGCCCCGCACCGGATGGACCGCGTGGCCCTCATGCTCGGCGCGGAGGGCGACGGCCTCTCCACCCAGGCACTCGTCGCCGCCGACGAATGGGTCCGCATCCCGATGTCCCACGGCGTGGACTCGCTGAACGTGGGCGCCGCGGCGGCGGTCGCCTTCTACGCGGTGGCGACGGGCCGTCCGCGCACCTAGCCCGCGGGAGACGGCCGGCGCCGTGTTCGACGGCCGGGCGGGTACGCCGAAGGCGGCCGTATCGTCGTGATTCCCGGCACCGGGGAAGGCCCCGTCCTGTCGCGCGCCGGAGGGCCCCCGGCCTCACCTGCGGGTCGTCCACTCCCGCGGGCGTTCCGACGTCGACCGCGCGCCCGCGCGGTGCCGGCCGGTCAGCCGGCGGGCGTACCGCCCTCGTCCGGCGCCGACGGCAGGTGCGGCCGCGCGTGCCGGACGACGCCGTCGCCCCCGCCGAGGCCGCGTGCCGGTCCCTCACAACCCTGGACGAGGGCGATGCCCAGCGCCACGAACAGCGTCACCACCACGAACACGAACAGCCGCTGACGCAGCAGGCGCGGGTTGGCGGGCCGCAGTCTGCCCCCCGTCGTCCTCGGCCCGGGACGCCCGGCGCCGCTGCGGGGCCCCGGTCGGCTGCCACTGCCGGGCCGGGTGTTGCGGGCGCCGGGAACAGGCCGGGCCCCGGACCGCGAGGAAGCCCCGCCGCCCCCGCGGGACGGGTTCGTGCCCCGCGGCGGTGAGCCGCCCCGCGCGGGGGCAGGACCTCGAGAGGACGGCGTCGCCCCGCGCGGCGGGGGAGTGCCGGGGCCCGGATGACGCAGCGTGCGCTCCGGATGGCCGGGCTCCGCCAGCCGTCCCGTGGGCCGGTCCGCCTCGGCCGCCCGGGGCGCCGGAGGCCGCGCGTCCGCCAGGCCCTGGGCCTCCCGGGTGGCGATCTCCTTCAGCCGCAGGGAGAGTTCGAGCGTGCTGGGCCGCTCTTCGGGGTCCTTCGCCAGACAGGCCCGCACCAACGGGGCCAGCGCGTCCGGAACGCCGTGAAGCTGCGGCTCCTCGTGCACCACGCGGTACAGCATCACCTCCGAACTGCCCTGTCCGAAGGGGGAGTCGGCCGTCGAGGCGTAAGCGAGCGTGGCGCCGAGCGAGAACACGTCGGTGGCCGGTGTGACCAGCGCCCCGCGCACCTGCTCCGGCGCGAGGAATCCGGGGGAGCCGACCGCCGTGCCGACATGGGTGAGCGTGGACGCGCCCGTCGCCCACGCGATGCCGAAGTCGATGATCCGCGGGCCCTTGGGGGAGAGCAGGATGTTGGAGGGCTTCAGGTCCCGGTGCACGACTCCGGCCTCGTGGACGGCGACGAGCCCCTCCGACAGCGCGGCCCCGATCGCGGCGAGCTCCGCGGCTCCGAGCGGCCCCTCGTCGTTCACCTTGTCGTGCAGGGAGGGGCCGGGCACGTACTGCGTGGCGAACCACGGACGGTCGGCGTCCAGATCCGCCGCGACGAGCCGCGCCGTGCAGCCGCCCCGGATCCGCCGGGCGGCCGACACCTCGCGTGCGAAGCGCGAGCGGAACTCCTGGTCCTCCGCCAGATCGGGCCGGATCACCTTCAGCGCGACCCGCTGCCCCTTCTTGTCGGAGCCCAGGTAGACGACGCCCATCCCGCCCGCGCCGAGCCGCCGGTGAAGCCGGAACGAGCCGACGACGCGCGGGTCCTCGCGCCTCAGGCGCATCATCGCCATGTTCATCCCCGCTGCCCGGTCCGTCTGACGTGGCACAGCTTACGTTTACCCGGCCGCTCGCGCGCAGAGGCCGCGCCCTCTCGTCCCGATGGATTGTCAGTGCCGGACGGGAGAGTTGAGGAGTGGTCAGGAGCCCTGGGAAAAGCCGCACTTTGTCCACCGCGCCTCCCCAACCACCGGTCCCGGAAGGGGGATTGAACCCATGAAGGGTGACCGGCCGCACACCGCCCCGGACGTCGGCGATGCTGCCCGGACCCATGACGTGAAGGCGGGGGGAGCGGGCCGCCCACGACCGGCCGCGGTACCGGCAGAGGAGCCGGAAGTGAGCGAAGTCACGACAACCCCAGGGAAAAACGGCCCGGACCGGGCACCCCCTCCGGGAAGACCCCGAGACGTAGGACCTTCTCTCCACCCAGGGGAGTACTCCCCTGGTGACGGCTCATCCTCCGGGAGGCCCGCCGATCGGTACGAGGGCATGACGACCGGAGCCCGCCGCAAGCCTAGATTTGAGGTCAAGCGGCGGGTGCAGCACTCGTCCCCCGAGGTCAGACACCCGCCGCTGCCAACGACAACTGATCAGGTCAGGAGAGGGACCATGGCCCTTACGGCACCGCGGACGACGCTCCGCACCCCGGGACGCGGTACGCGCCCCCGTCGCACGGGCCGCCGCCACCCCTTGGTGGCGACGCTGATGGCCCTTCCTCTGGCGGTCCTGCTCCTCGTCGTCTTCGACGGCTGGGAGACGGTGGCCACACAGGCGTCGTCCGTGGGAGTGATGCTGGGGCGCTGAGCGGCGACCCCAGGCCCGGAAGAGCGGTCCGGGCGGGGACATCCACCCATGAAACCCCGTGGGGACGGGGGTGCGGCGGACGGCAAAAGATGCAGGCGCAGCTGGGGAGCTGCGCCTGCATTGTTTTGCCCGCCCGCGTCGCTCTTCCCGCCGTCGAAGGGGCTTCCTCCTACCGCCGAAGCTCCGAAGCCCGACCTCGCCGAGGCCCTGTGCGTACCCTCGCGAGGAGACCGACCCGCACGCCGCCTTCCAGGAGCCACGTGACCCCGCACCCCCTGCTCGCCGAGCTCGCCCACCGGGCCGCGGCCCGGGCGCACGCGGCCGCGGCGACCTGCCCGTGCGGAGCGGCCACCCTCGCGGACCGCCCCGACGCCACCGTCGTCCGGCACGCCGACACCGTCGCCAAGGCGCACGCACCCGACACCGACCCGGCCGGTCTGGCGCCCCGCGTCGCCGTGGCGGCCGCCCTCCCGGGCGTCCTCCTGCCGCCGCTCGCCCCCGCCCCGACGCTGCTCCACGGACGTCTGGTGACGTTCTGGCCGTACGGCGCCCCGGTGGACCCCGAAGATCCCGACGCGGCTCCCTGGGAGGCGGCGGGAGCCCTGCTCGCGGAGCTGCACCGAGCCCCGGTCCCGGCCGGCCTGCCCGCGATGCG
Source organism: Streptomyces sp. SAS_272 (assembly GCF_052543235.1). Lineage (NCBI taxonomy): Bacteria > Bacillati > Actinomycetota > Actinomycetes > Kitasatosporales > Streptomycetaceae > Streptomyces > Streptomyces sp. SAS_272. Next base: position 45,246 of record NZ_JBMNDR010000067.1, read on the forward strand.
CGGTCCCGCCAAGGCCGCCCGGGCCGTGGCGCTCCTGCACACCGCGGGAGCGCACCCGGCCGTCGCCCCCGTCCTCGGCGCCTGGCGCGCGCTCCCGGCCTGGGCCCGGGCCGAGGCCCCCATGCCCGGCGCCGGAGCCCTCTGCCACGGCGACCTCCACCTCGGCCAGCTCGTCCGCCGCCCCGCCCCGGACGGCCCGTGGCGGCTGATCGACGTCGACGACCTCGGAGTCGGCGACCCGGCCTGGGACCTGGCCCGCCCCGCCGCCTGGTTCGCCTGCGGGCTGCTTCCGCCCGACGAGTGGACCCGCTTCCTCGTCGCCTACCGTGCGGCGGCGGGCCCCGCCGTGCCGGACGCCGGCGATCCCTGGCCCCGGCTCGACGTCCCGGCGCGCGCACTCACCGTGCAGACCGCCGCACGGGCCGTCACCAAGGCGGCCATGGCCGGCCGTCCGCTCGACGAGGTCGAACAGTGCCTGGTCGACGCCTGTGCGCGGATGGGTTCCCTCCCCTCGCAGGTCGCGGCGGACTTCGCGAAGTAGGGTGCAACCGACCGCAGCCGGACAGTGTCTGTCCTGGCGGTAGGCGAAACAGCACCGACCGGCGAGGAGTTGAGCCGAACATGCAGTGCCCGAAGTGTCACGCTCAGATGCACACGTACAACCGCAACGGCGTCCAGATCGAACAGTGCAGCAACTGCCGCGGGATCTTCCTGGACTACGGCGAGCTGGAGGCGCTGACCCGGGTGGAGTCCCAGTGGTCCCAGCCCGCGCCGCCGCCCCCGGGCGCCCCGCAGGCGTACCCCGCGGCGCCGGCCGCTCCCGCCTGGGGAGCCCCGCACGGCGGCGGTCATCACGGTGGCGGTCACTACGGCGGCCACCACCGCCACAAGAGCTTCGGCCACATGCTGTTCTCCAGCTGAACCGGCGCACGGAAGAGCCCCCGACCGCGAAGGCGGCCGGGGGCTCTCGGCGTGTGGACGATACTGGGATTGAACCAGTGACCTCTTCCGTGTCAGGGAAGCGCTCTCCCGCTGAGCTAATCGTCCTCGGGACCACGATCCGCGGACCGTGACACTGCGTGCGCGATACTGGGATTGAACCAGTGACCTCTTCCGTGTCAGGGAAGCGCTCTCCCGCTGAGCTAATCGCGCGGGTAAGGATCTTCGAGCAGATCCAGTGGACGATACTGGGATTGAACCAGTGACCTCTTCCGTGTCAGGGAAGCGCTCTCCCGCTGAGCTAATCGTCCTTGGAGGTGGAGACGGGATTTGAACCCGTGTAGACGGCTTTGCAGGCCGTTGCCTCGCCTCTCGGCCACTCCACCAGGAGTGTAGGGGGCCGGGAAGACCCCTTCTTCCTTCGAGCGGACGACGAGGCTCGAACTCGCGACCTCAACCTTGGCAAGGTTGCGCTCTACCAACTGAGCTACGTCCGCTTGTCGTTTCGTTCCGCTCTCACGGCCCGGCGACGAGTTGAACTCTAGCGGATTCCCGGGCCAGCACAAAAACGCGTTTGTGCAGCGTGCTGCGCTGCGCTCACGCGCGCACCCGGTCAGCGCCCCCCGGAGGCCGTGACCTGCGGAGCACGAGAGGACGGTCTCCGAAGCGCCCGCCCTACACTCGACCATGTGCTCGACCTCCCTCCGCTCGCCCGTTTCGGCAGCCGCCTCGCCACCGGTCTCCTCGATGTGACCAGCGATCCCGCCGCTCTCGACGGCGCCGGGTTCTGGGCCGTCTGCGCGGACTTCGAGGGCCGTCTGGTCTGCGCCCGCTTCGCCGACGTGCGCGAGGAGCCGGTCCCCGCCCCCGTGCCGGGGGCCTGGCGGGGGCCTGCGGCCGGTGACTGGACGTCCTCCCTCGACCATGCCGCGTACACGGCGGGGGTGCGCCGCATCCGGGAGCACATCGCGGCCGGCGAGGTGTACCAGGCCAATCTGTGCCGGGTGCTGACCGCGCCCGTGGCGCCCGACGCCGACGTGGACGCGCTGACCGGCCTGCTGGCCCGGGGCAACCCCGCACCGTACGCAGGAACGATTCGTCTGCCCGCGTACGGCGTGGAGACGGCCACCGCGTCACCCGAGCTCTTCCTGCGCCGCGCCGGCCGGACGGTCGAGTCCGGCCCCATCAAGGGCACCGGCCGCACCGAGGCGGACCTCCTCGCCAAGGACTACGCCGAGAACGTGATGATCGTGGACCTCGTCCGCAACGATCTGGGACGGGTCTGCGCCACCGGCACCGTGACGGTCCCCGACCTGTGCGTCGTCGAGAAGCATCCCGGTCTGGTCCACCTCGTCTCCACGGTCCGCGGCGAGCTGCGTGCGGGCGCCGGCTGGCCCGAGCTGCTGGACGGCGCCTTCCCGCCGGGCTCGGTCACCGGCGCCCCCAAGGCCAGCGCGCTCGGGATCATCGACGCGCTGGAGACGTCGCCGCGCGGTCCGTACTGCGGCGGCATCGGCTGGGTCGACGCCGACCGGGGCACGGGCGAGCTGGCCGTCGGCATCCGCACCTTCTGGATCGACCGGGCCGCCGACGGCGCGGCCGTGCTGCGCTTCGGCACCGGCGCCGGCATCACCTGGGGCTCCGATCCCGAGGCCGAGTGGGGGGAGACCGAGCTGAAGGCATCCCGGCTGCTCGCGGTAGCGTCGGGTGCGTACGAGGTCACGGGAGCGTACGAGGCCGAGGAGAGGAACTGACGTGAAGATCTGGCTCGACGGCGGGCTGCAGGACGGCGAGACCGCCCGCGTCTCGGTCTTCGACCACGGACTGACCGTGGGCGACGGCGTCTTCGAGACGGTGAAGGCGATGCACGGGGAGACCTTCGCGCTCACCCGGCATCTCGACCGGCTCACCCGCTCCGCACGCGGCCTCGGCCTGCCCGACCCGGACCAGGACGAGATCCGCCGCGCCTGTGCCGCCGTCCTCGAGGCCGACCCGATGCCGCTCGGCAGGCTGCGCATCACCTACACCGGCGGCCACGGCCCCCTCGGCTCCGACCGCGGGGACCAGGGCCCCACGCTCGTCGTCGCGCTCGGCGGGACGGCACGGCGCGCCGACTCCACGGCCGTCGTCACCGTCCCGTGGACCCGCAACGAACGAGGGGCGCTCACCGGCCTCAAGACGACCTCGTACGCCGAGAACGTCGTAGCGCTGGCCCGGGCCCACGAGCAGGGCGCCACCGAGGCGCTGTTCGCCAACACGGTCGGGCAGCTGTGCGAAGGCACCGGCTCCAACGTCTTCGTCGTCCTCGACGGTGAGATCCACACCCCGCCGGTGGCCTCCGGCTGCCTCGCGGGCATCACGCGCGAGCTGACCGTCGAGTGGACCGGCGCCCGGGAGACCGACCTGCCGCTGGACGTGCTGGAGCGGGCCGACGAGGTCTTCCTCACGTCCACGCTGCGCGACGTCCAGGCCGTCCACCGGGTCGACGACCGCGAACTGCCGGGCGCGCCCGGACCGGTGACCGCCAAGGCCATGCGGATCTTCGCCGAGCGCGCGGCGGACGACCTCGATCCGTGAGGCCCGGCCGGACACCCGCGGGTCGCGCCGGCCATCGGCGGAAATCGAGCTGACGCGGCGCTCCGCGTTGGGTAGAAAGCCCCTGATGACCACGACCCTGCGGCCGACCGAGCCGCTCCAGCGCGCTGCCGACGGGGCGCTGTCGCGCCACTACCAGGTGTGTGTGAACAGCCGTCCCGTCGGAGCGGTCCATCTCTCGACGTCCTCTTCCTTCGGGCCACGCGTCGCCGTGATCGCCGGTCTGCGCATCGAGGAACCGGACCGCAGGCGCGGCCGGGGCACGGTGGCCGCGCTGGCCGCCGAGGAGGTGGCCCGCGGCTGGGGCTGCAGGCGGATCGACATCCGGGTGCCGGCGGACGCGTCGGCCGGGCTGCGGATGGCGACGACGCTCGGCTACGTCCACCGCAACCGCGGCATGGAGAAACCGCTCGGCCCCGTGCTTCCCCGGCTGCCCGAGGGCAGCCGCGGCCGGTCGATGACGGAGGCCGAGTACGACACCTGGCAACGGCGCGCCGTGGCCGAGTACGCCCAGGACTGGCGGGACCGTGGAGTGCCCGAGGACGAGGCCCTGGCCAAGGCGCGGCGCGACCACGAACAGGAGCTGCCGCAGGGCCGCGCGACGCCGAACATGCGGTTCAGCGTGCTGGAGCACGACGGCGTCGCGGTGGGCAGGCTCTGGCTGGCGCTGGTCGGCGACAAGGCGTTCGTCTTCGACGTCGAGGCCGACCAGGCCTTGCGCGGCCGCGGCCACGGCCGATCCCTGATGCTGCTGGCCGAGACGCAGGCGGTCGAAGCGGGCAAGCGGGTCCTCGGCCTCAACGTGTTCGCCGGCAACACCCCGGCGGAGCGGCTGTACGAGTCGCTGGGATACACGTCGGTCGCCTACTCGATGTACAAGGCACTGGTCTGAACGGCCGCCCGGCGATCGCTCGGCGGACCTGGCCGGCGGACCGGTCGGCGGGCCGGCAGCGCCCCGGCCGCCTCAGAGGTTCGGACGGCCGGGCGTAGGGCGTGGGCCGGAGCTCACGCCTGCTCGGCGAGCAACCGGTCGGCGATCTCCTCGATGCGCCCGCGCAGCCCGTCCTGGCTCTTGCCCCCGTCGAGGCGCTCGCCGCCGATGACGTACGTCGGGGTTCCGGTGACGCCGATCGCCTTGCCCTCGGCCTGGTCGGCGTCCACGATCAGGATGTGCCGGCCGTCGATCAGGGCGGTGTCGAACTCCTCCGCGTCCAGACCCAGTTCGCCCGCGATCTCGACCAGGAGGGGTTCGCCCCTACGGTCCAGCTCCTCGACCCGGGCCAGCACGGCCTCGATGTACTGCCAGCCCTGTCCCTGCACCAGGGCCTCCTCGGCGGCCTGCGCGGCGGCGAAGGCGTGCCGGTGCTTCTCCAGCGGGAAGTGCCGCAGCCGCGGTTCCAGGCGGTCGCCGTAGCGCTCGCGCAGCGCGTGCAGGTCGCCGAGCGCGGAACGGCAGTCGGGGCACTGCAGCTCGCACCAGACGTCGAGGACGACGGCCGGGCGGGCGTCGGCCGGGGAGGAGACGGAAGAGGTGGCCGGGGACGAGTGTGCCGGGGACGTGTCGCTCATGCCGCCAGTCTTCCAGCCCCTGCGCGACCGTCCCAATCCGGACGGCTTCCAGCTCGCCGCCGCCGGTCGCCGCGCCCGGTCGCGGCCGTCGCACGCCGCCGCCGCAGCGCCCGGAGCGGCAGCGGGGGGCGGGTCCGTACGGCACCTGCGGAGGAGCCGACCCGGAGATGTCCCTGATGTCCCGCTGCGGCATGGCCCCTGGGCCGTGCCCAGGTGCAGGATGGAGGGGACGAGGCGCAGGCCTGCCGGTTGTGCCGCCGAGTCAGCCCGACCTTGCCCGCACGCCCTGCCTGGAGGACCGGATGATTGCCGAGACCGTCTGTTCCGCCGTCGCCGTGGCCGGCTTGGGCATCGCGGTGGTCACGGCCTACCGCAAGCGCTACCTCGCGGCGGCCCGTATCGCCGCCTACGCCCTCGTGCCCCTCGGCCTCGTGATGACCGGCATCGTCGAATGGGTGGCCGACACGGCCTTCAGCCCTACGGCCTGGGCCGGCTTCGCCGTGCTGGGCGGGGCCTGGGCCCTCTTCGCCACGACGCGCGCGGTGGAACGCCGCCGCGGCGGCACCCGCAAGGAGCGCAGGGCTGCGGCCCGTGCCGCACACTCCGAGGCGGTGGCGCCCGCCGCTTCGGCGCCATCTCTGGGGCAGTCCTCCCGGCCGGCCTCCCGCCCGGCGGCCGCGCCGCGGGCGACCGGCGGCTCGGAGGACTTCAGCGACATCGAGGCCATCCTGAAGAAGCACGGCATATGAAGCCGGCCCTCGACCCGCGGAGGGTGCGGCACGGCAGGTGAGGGGCGGTCCGGCCGGCGGGCGGTCCGGTCTGCGGGTGATCGAAGGGTGAAACGACACAGTCGGGCCGCCCCTGCGCGGAAATGATCACACCCTGGACACGGCCTGAAACCGACCTCACGGATTCCAGCGAAGTCCCGCTCATTCCGTGCGTGTTGATCGCGCGGGAGATCCCCCCTGCGTCATCATCGCCGCGAGATGCTGGACACGACACAGAGCGACGCCGCGCCGCCGAAGGACGAGCCGCGCGGGTGCCTCTTCGCCCTTTCCCAGCCACCGCTGATGATCTTCCTAGCGGTGATCGGGTGTCTGCTGCTCATGGCCTCGCTGCATGATCTGCTGCTGCTCTGAGCCGTACCCGCGGTCCCCGGCGTCACCCGCCGGGGCCGCGTCGGCATCGCACATCCCGACGGAGCCCCTGCACGACGGGCGCGGTCAGCCCGCTGCCTCCTTGCGACGCGCCCGGTAGGCGGCCACGTGCAGACGGTTGCCGCAGGTACGGCTGTCGCAGTACCGGCGGGACCGGTTGCGGGAGAGGTCGACGAAGGCCCGCCGGCAGTCCGGGGCCTCGCAGCGCCGCAGCCGCTCCTGCTCACCGGCCACCACGAAGAACGCCAGCGCCATCCCGCAGTCGGCGGCCAGGTGGTCGGCGACCGAGGCGCCGGGCGCGAAGTAGTGGACATGCCAGTCGTAGCCGTCGTGATCGGTGAGGCGCGGCGTGGTGCCCGCGGCGGCGACCAGCTCGTTGATCAGCTGGGCGGCCGTACGCGGGTCCTGCGCCGCGAAGATCCCGGCGAACCGGCCACGGACCTTGCGCACGGCGGACAGATCGAACTCGGAGAGCGTGCCGACATCGCTGATGTCGTGCTTTCGTACGAAGTCTCCGAGGGTGGCGACGTCCGGCAGCCCGTCCGGAGTCGTGTCGTCCTCCGGCGCGGAGTTCACCAGATCCACCACGGCGTCGAGCGCGCACCGGGTGTCGTGGGTGATCAGCACGTTTCGCTCCCTGGCCTGACGGTCGGGCGGACGCCCGCCGATGCTGGCCGATGGTAGCCGCACCCGGGCCCGAGGCGATGGGCGGTCGCGAGCCGGATCCCGCGGGGGGCGGCGCTCGCGAGGCGCAGACGGGGTTCCGCGGCCCGGGGGAGTGGCGCCCGCATCAGCCCGGCAGCCTTCCGGGCCGTACCGGCGTGGGACTGCCTCGCCGTGTCGAGGACTGCCTCGTCGTGTCGGGGACGCACGCACGCCGACGC